>JAAYFR010000362.1 GCA_012728155.1 Bacteroidales bacterium
GCTAAGGTCCCATTTCAATTCCGAGACCTTAGAGTCCTTGTCTCCCTGCCAGAGGAAATAAAATAGGGCGACACTCCTGTTTTCCCTGATATCACCTACCTCTTCATGTCCCGGAAGCACTCTGCCTAACTCATCACTTCCCGCCAAAGGCTGAATAAAGTCGGCAGCCATCGGTTCCTGTTGAAAAGCCGGAGGGACGTTCGCAACATGATCACTCTTTCTTTCGGAACTGCTCAATGTGACAATTGCGAATGAAAAAAGGATAAAACAGGATATTGATTTCATACAACGCAAGTTTTTATTTTTTCTCCACTTCACCGAATACGTTCCTTACCGCTTCCAGGTAGCCGTATCCCCAGGTGGTGTCGGGTTCCAAGTAGCTTCCTTCGGACCATTCGTTCCATGCGTTGATGGTGATGATCTTCGGTGTAATATTGTGTTGGTCGACATAATTTTTGGCTTTCACCAAATATTTCTCGAACTTATCGGGTGTCGAGTTATTGATATATCCCGCCATGAAAGGGAATCGGGGATTGGCATCCCAGCTTACGGTGAGGTTAGGGAAGTAAGTCATGGAGAACTGCTCTTTAAATCCTTCCCACATATCGGTGGAAGCATCTCCCCACACCTCATAGTCTCCGTAGGGATTCTGAAGGTGTGCCCAGCAGTAGTTTGTCAAACTTTTAAACCCAAAGTAACTCAGCACTTCATCCTTACTTTTGATCGGATCACCGGGAACCCCTTCAATGGTGGAGGGTAATGCTTCCCACAGGATGCTTTGCAGGTGAAGACCGGGGAAACCGGCTTCTATCGTTTTCTGTGTGAAATAGTCGAGCGCCTCTTTCGTCTTTTCCGGCCCTCCCAGACCATTGATCAGCGTGTTCAGCTCATAGATGGAGAAGACCGGCTCACCGTCAATCTTGAGATAGGAAGGCTCTTTGAAGTATTGCGAAATCACCCGGTCCACCACTATGTCGAATTGCTCCCTGTCCACTTCTCCCTCCCAATAAACTGAGTCCACCCGGGGATTCTTCACATCCCAATAGGTGGTGGCATCGTGATTGGCCCACATCAGGTAAAATTTCAAACGGTCATTGTTGGCTTTCAGGAAGCCGTCGTTGATACAACTTTCCAGGAAAGGGGCCTTCTCGAACCAATACCAGTCGAAGATAAAGGTGTTCACCCCATATTCGAGGGCGGTGGAGATTTTCAAATCCATATCCTTGGGATTGGCCTCGTCGAGATATCCCCAGAGCGGTACTTTGGGCTGTTGGTGTCCCTCCTCCTTCGGGACAGCATTACGGATGATTTCCCATTCACCGGTTTTCTCGGGGAAGAGGAATTCCGACCGCGGCTCGTAATGATAAGCCGGCCAGTAGAAGGTGGCGATGATGTAATCGTTCTCTGCCATTTGCTCCTGTTTTTTATTCTCCGCACAGGATGAGAGGAGAGCAAGTGCTGTAATCAGCGTAAAGATTTGAGAAAAATGTTTCATATAATTAAAAAATTAGAATTAAGAACCAAGAACCAAGACTTTCGAGCTAATATTTAACAGTTCTTTATTTCAACAGTTTATTTACTGTTTCCATCGGAAGATTTCTGCTCCTCCGGCTTCTAATTGATACCAGGAACCGTATTTGTCAGCATCTTCTAGCGAGCCGTCTTTAGGTACCAGGTCGGTTTTGCCATTTAATAGAATCGTTAAGTCAAGCGGCTTCAGGAAACTTCGATTCACAATGACAAGGTACTGATAAC
>JAAYFR010000363.1 GCA_012728155.1 Bacteroidales bacterium
ACCTTGCTGCCATTACCATTGCCACCACACTCGTATTGATCCCTTACCTTCTCTCGTCGCTATACGCTGTGAAGACCGCAATTCATTACAGGAAAGAAGAAAAAACAGTGCGGAACCTGATCATTGCCCTGCTCGGCACCCTTTATTCTCTCTATGTGATCTATGCGGTAGGAATTAAATACCTCTATCTCTCTGTTCTTTTTTACGGTGTCGGATCATTACTATTTATCAAAGCGAAAAGAGAGAAAAAAGAGCAACCCAAACAGTGGGAGTGGGTTGTTATTATCTTGTTACTTACCGGCATGCTGCTGATAGCCGTGCAAATCCTGACCGGAAAAATTATCCTCTGACCATAACGATCCGGAGATACAACAAATACAAAAAGTGTACGCCAGCAACATAAGGTTACTGGGAATTAATCCCTGTACGAAAAAAAAGTCAACTCCTGGATCGGTTTCACACCGATACCGGGGAGGTCGGAAGCGATAATCTTTCCCCTCTCCAACGTAGCTCCCTCAAAACAATCATTCCCTATCAGGAGGGCACCGTCGAGGTCGGCAAAGTCCATTCCCGAATAGAGCTGTGCGGCAGCCGATATGGCACAGGAGGTCTCGGTCATACAACCAATCATCACTTTCATCCCCAATGATTGGACCAATTCACGCATCTTCCATGCTTCATGCATACCGGTACATTTCATCAATTTGATATTGATACCGGAAAAGATGCCTTTCAACCGCTCCACATCAGAGAGACGCTGTATCGACTCATCGGCAAAAATAGGGAGAGGACTCTCCTCGGTAAGTCGGGCAATACTGTCCAAATCCTCTTTCGGCATAGGTTGTTCTACCATTACCACCCCTCTTTCTTTCATCCAGAAAATCATATCGAGTGCCTGTCGGCGATCTTTCCATCCCTGATTGGCATCTACCGCCAACGGAAGATCGGTCTCCGAACGGATTGCTTCAATCATTCTCTTGTCGTCCGGGCCACCCACCTTCACTTTTAGTATATTGAACCGTCCAAGGGCTTCACGGGTCTTTTCACGTACTACATCGTCGGTGTCAATACCGATAGTAAAGGTGGTATCCGGCACCTTATACTTATCCAATCCATATATCTTGTACCATGGAGTCTCCTCAATTTTTCCCACCAGGTCATGCAGGGCAATATCCACGGCAGCCTTTGCGGCGGTATTCCCTTCAACGATGCCATCCAGATAAGCGATTACCTCCTCCATCTCCCGGGAGGGTGTGAAAGCTGAAAGGTCCACCTTCTTCAGGAATTCGATGACCGAATCCTGTGTTTCACCCAGATAGGGAGGTAGAGAGGCTTCGCCATATCCCTCCAATCCGTCATACTCTATTTTAACCAGTACTATAGGAGTAGTTTTACGTGAAAAACCGGAGATGGTGAAAGTGTGGTTCAACTGCAGATTGTAAGGTTTCCAAGATAAATTCATTGTCGCTTTCAATTGTTTTTTTCTTGATGGAGTACAGGCCGAAAACAGGGATGGTGCAGTCAATGATGCTGCTGCCATGGCTGACATTTTAAGGAAGTGACGTCGATTTTGTTTCATATTCTTATTACTTATAAAAATCATTGTCGAAAATTGTTTCAATGTCTGAGACACCTACTTCACCAATAATCCGTTTGGTACGTAGGTAACGCTTCGCATTGAACTCGTCATATAGCGGGTCGGATGAATCAAGACTGTTGATATGAATATAGTCGGAAGCATGGATAAAACGGTTGTCACCAATATATATGCCTACATGCACCACCTTTTCTTTCGAGTTGTCATCTCTCCTCTTTGAGCCGAAGAACAACAGATCTCCCGGCAAGGCATCGCTAAAATCGCCCTGATCGTCTATCAACCTACCACTATTCACCTGCTGGGAAGCGTCTCTCGGCAGAATAACCCCATGCAAGAAATAGACCGTCTTGGTGAATCCGCTACAATCCAACCCCTTGGAAGATGTGCCGCCCCAAAGGTAGGGTGTTCCCATAAACCGGTAAGCGGTATGTACGATACGCTCACCTGTCATCTCGATGGTTTTCAACCAATTTGTTATTTCTTTGGCATCCGACTTGCGGAGATATCCTTCCCGTCCGTCGGGATACTCAACTTGATAATATGTACCCTTCGAACCTTTTAAAAGTAACATATTGCCAATTACCAGGTCGGAGACCGGAAGGGAGTTTTTCTTTGGCTTGGTTACCGACTGGGTGGAGAAGGCGGTGATGATTACTTTCGGTTTCCGTAAATATTCCTCCAATTCCGATTTTGTCATTTCCCTTACCGCCCCATTTATCCAACCGACGTACCTGTCAGGGGTCTGGATAGACATCCAACCACCTTTTTTTTCCAAAATCTTCACAGGCATCCCCAACAATCCTTGGGTTACCAGTTCCGAACCATAACGAGGTTCAGCTCGCAGTGTGCCCACCGAATTGTAGATCACACCCCATGCCACCTCCTGATGCATCTCTTTTGACGATATCTCACTATTTTGCGACATAACTGATAGCGTTGAAAAGATCAAACCAAATAAAAAAGTCGTTTTTCTCATTTTAATTATTGGTTTTCGAATTGGAGCGAAATATACAACTTTTTATCGAACTACGGATTATATCTCGAAAAAATCAGATAAGAGACAGAATATCATTATCTTTGTATTTATCGCATTGAAAATCAAACAGTATGAAACGAGAGAAGCAATATCCCATACCGGTGACGGTTTTGATTGCCCTTTTCTGTATGGGGTTGATCGCCTGTGCAACAAACAGTTCAAGAAACCAGCAAAAAAAACCAGATATCGATATGACAAATTTTCACCCACAATATAATAACGAAGCAAAAAAACTTGCCGAAGAATTAGAGAGAAAAGGCATTTCAGACAAATCTGTTTTAACGGCTATCGCCACTATCCCAAGAGATTCCTTTATCGACAAGCAACTCTCCGCCTATGCTTATCTGGATCGCCCTTTGCCGATCGAAAGTGGACAAACCATTTCTCAACCATTCACAGTTGCCTGGCAGACTCAGCTGCTGCAATTGAAACCGGGTGAGAAAGTGCTGGAGATAGGTACCGGCAGTGGATACCAGGCGGCAGTATTGTGTGAAATGAAGGCCGAGGTTTTCAGCATAGAACGCTATCACAATTTGTATGAAAGTGCCAAAGAGACCCTGAACAAATTGGGCTATTACCCGAATCTCTTTTTTGGTGATGGTTATGCAGGATTACCCGAGCATGCACCTTTCGACAAGATACTGATTACTGCCGCACCGGAGAAAGTTCCGGAGAAACTATTACAGCAACTACGCATAGGAGGATGGATGGTTGTGCCTGTAGGAGGGAAGAAAGGACAGAAAATGACCGTTATCAGACGAGTGGGCGAGCATGAATTCAAAGAATCGGAGCATGGAGATTTTATCTTCGTCCCGATGCAGGAAGGCGTTGTAGATTAGGCAGAGAAAAAGCTGCCGCCGGATCTCTCTCCAACGGCAGCCGGAAATTAAGCCAACAGGGAATTTTTATTTGCCGATCGGCAAACGGCTCAATTGCCTTATCTGTTGTACATCGGTATAATCATACTGGTAAATGCCATCTTCCGCGATCATCATCAACACATTATCGAACGGAATTACGTCAAGACCATCTATCTCCCTGAAATGCGCCAACTTGTTATCCTTATGCATAATGGTACTCGGATCTTCCGCATTGAATACCTTAAGCCCATCATCACAAACAAAAAGCGTTCCATTATCAATACCCAGCCCCTTGGGATTCTCCATATTATAAGTGACAATATGTTTGGGTTGCTTCGGGTTACTCACATCCACAACAATCAACTCATTGGCAGTCTGACCGCAAAAAGTGCCCGAACGGATGGTCACATAGGCGATATCGTTCTCCACCACCACAGGATCGCAGCCAAACACATGGGTGATCATCGACTGGCGTTCGGGTTTCAGCGGATCTTCCAAAGAGTAGATAATCATTCCTGTGGGTGTTCCCATGAACATACAGTTTTTGTAGCTGAAGATGGTCTCCACATTGAATCCCACATAAATATCCTGACCGGCCTTTTCGGGCGTTTCATCCGACAGGTCGAAAATAGCAAGGTAATTGTTCATTACAGTATAAAGATTATCGCTGTAGATGGCAAACCGGGACATCGATCCGACTACACCCACACCTCCGCCTCCGCTGGAAGAAGAAGCGTCGCTACTGTATATCATTTTTTCAGACACACCATTCCAGCTCCACCAATAGGACTTGCTGGTCTGGACAAGCTCTTTCCTCTCCACGGTTTTCCAGCCGACAACAATACCATTCGATCTATCCATCGACTTGGCATAATCGATGCCATATTCATTTTCGGTGGGAGGAAACGCTTCGGGGAACACCTCTTCTTTCCGTCCCTTATAGACCGGTTTGGAGGGATCGCTGATATCGAACCAGACCAAATCGATGTAGGAATCGGCGTACAACAGACCATTACGCACCTGCATATCGGCATTTCCTATCAATTCGATAAAAGCGATATTATGCGGATTCGACGGATTACGGTTGTCAATTACGTGAATTCCTTTTCCTGGCTGGGAGATATAGAGGTAGCCGTCGTAAAAAAGAATTTTTCCCTGTTTCTCAATAGGCTGAGGTTGCGGTATCGCATCCACCGCACTCCTGAATTCCGAAACCGGCATAAAGACAGGCTCATTCACCTTGTAAGTTATATAATCATTTACATAATCCTTGCAACCCGGTAAAACAAACAGACCGGTCATCATTAGCAAAAAAGTCAATTTTTTCATGATCAAACCATTTTTTAATTAAAAAAATATTCACTCTCAACGTTTCAT
>JAAYFR010000364.1 GCA_012728155.1 Bacteroidales bacterium
ACAAGATTGCATCGACTTCGATATTTCCCAAATCGTACACCATTGCTTTTAAAGTTTTGTAAACGATTAGATTTGAACGGAATATGTTGAGTGGTTCGAATCCCTCTCTCTCCGCTCAAAGCTAAAATAGAAACCGTTCAAATTGTAAGATTTGAACGGTTTTTTTGCATATTTATGGCTGAAAGAAATATATCGTAAGCAATTCAATTAATGAAATCCGTTTTTGTCAAATCTTTTGTAGTTTCTCTTACTGATATTTGAATAAAGAGTTTCCTGTTGCCACATTGTTTGTTGATATTTGTATGTAGGAGTTCCCTGTTGCCACATTGTTTACTGATATTTTTATATAGGAGATTCATTTAGGCATATTGTTCGCTGATATTTGTATTAAGCAAGACACTTTACTCATAGGTCGTTAAGGTTCTTTTACAAATGGACATCCATTTACTCATATATTTTTTTGTAAACTCAATTAAGGACTTTCCTTTAGTCATATAACATGATTTTTTTGAGTACAGCAAGTCCCTCATTAGATGTATTTGTAAAATATACTACTAAATGAGGTCCTGTTATGGATATATTTTAAGATGTAGGCCAAAATGGATGTCTGTGTAAGATTGAGCGAAGTTAAAAACCTTCAAATGTGTTTCATTTAGTTAAATATTTTTGCGCAGAGTGGCATAAGTATCTCCCTACATTGATGTTTTTGTATGCGGAGCAACAAAATGAACACGCTGCATTGAAATATTTTTCAAACAATTCAAATAAATGACTTCACTTAATCGAGAAGTACTTTTAACATTATAAAATATAGGACTTTGCTTAATTCAAATAACATGATTAATAAAATATTATACAACAGATTATTAGTGTGTTATAAAACAGTCACATCTTTAACGATTGTTGACACTACGTGGGTGGAACGATAAAAAGTGAGGTTTGAAAAGTGAAAACCAAAAATATCATGTGGCTTTCCTATTTTTTGAACTGGAAAAGTGGAAGAAGTGGTGTTTTTTATATTAACATTAAAGTTAATATGTGTGTTGTTTGCTGTGCCGTATCTGTGCAATTAAAAAAGTAGGAATGTGTGATTTTTAGAATCCGATATGTATCACAAAATACGGGTAGTCAAACATAGCTTGTTTTTAACTCCGTTGAAGCGAGCGTAAAATTATAGGACACCAGTAAGACATCGTCCTGCCAGTGTATATTAAAGGTTTTATCACTGAAAAAGAAGGGTAAAACGGGTACTTTGTTCGTCAGAACTAACAGAAATGTGCCCTTTGTGAAGAATCATCATCTGACGACAGAGGCTTAGACCAATGCCCGAACCCTTGCTCTTGGTACTATAAAAAGGGATGAAGACTTTGTTGATTGCTTCGGGCGATATTCCAGTACCGTTGTCAGTAACGGTGATATGCACTTCGGTCCCCACTTGTTTGGCATCAACTTTGATAGTTGGATTAGGTTGATTTTCTGTGGCTTCTTTGGCATTGCGCAATAGATTGATAAGAATTTGTTCTACCATATTCCGATCCGCTCTGAGGAGCAACTGCTCAGGGTAGCAAGTGTAGGTAAATCGAATCTGATCAGCCTCGACGAGTAGATGCATTGATTTCAGGAGATTGGCAACGGGAATAGGCTGCATGAGTGGTTGGGGTATCCTAGTAAGCTTACGGTAATTCTCCACGAATGAGAGCAATCCGGCACTCCGCCGATGAATAATCTGCATCGCTTGGCGCATATTATTGCACTCCTCTTCACTCAGATTTGTTGTTTCAGCTTCTTTACTCAGTGTTTCCGAAAGTGATATAATGGGGGCGATGCTATTCATGATTTCGTGCGTGAGCACGCTGATTAGTTTTTGCCACGCCTCCGACTCAGCCTCTTCTACATAGGAGTGAAAGGCTTGATCACGAAAAACCTGTAACGCCTCATCCATCTCTTTCGAGAGCCGCTTGAGCTCGTCGCTAGTTCCTTTTTGGGGATAGTGAAAGGTGAAGTCTGCATTCCGGATACCCGAAATCATTCGCTCCATTCTATTAATCAGTTTTTTTCTGTCATTATAAAGTGAAAAGGAGAGGATTGCGAGAAGAAGAATAAGAATCAGCGATGAGAAATAGAGTTCATGCAGGAACAACCACACTGTCGTTAGTGACAGTAGCACAACAGCCACTATTTTGGACATAAACAGGTATTTAGAGGATATTTTCATCTTATCAGTTCGACTGTTTGTCAATTTTACGATAGAGTGCAAAGCGCGATATTCCCAACAGATCGGCAGCTCGGGTTATGTTTCCATCGGTTTGCTTTAAAGCCTGATCGATGGCATTATTTTCCAGTTCTTCCAGGTTGAGGCTCTCTGTCCTCTTACCCTGTGTGGTGGGAGTTAGCAGAAAGTCATCAGCATAGAGTGTGTATCCCGAAGAGAGAATCACAGCACGTTCCATAGCATGTTGTAACTCCCGTACGTTGCCAGGCCACGCATACTCCTTCAATTTTTTCTGTGCCGATGCAGCAATGTTTTTAATCTCTTTCTTATATTTATGGCAATACTTTTCCTGGAAAAAATTGGCTAGTAGCAAGATATCGTTTCCTCTCTCCCGAAGGGGTGGAATATGTAACTCAATGG
>JAAYFR010000365.1 GCA_012728155.1 Bacteroidales bacterium
TCCCTGTACCGTGCACATGAGCGCATGATCAATATCTCTGAAGATGGAAAATATTACAACGGTTTCGATGGCAAAGTGCATGACGACGGAGGTGTTTCCTTCTGGACGGATGATTGGATTTGGGATAATTACCTGGCACTTCATCCGCTGCAAATAATACTGAATCCTAAGGCGGAGGAAGAGAAACTGGCCTCCTATATCCGGATGTGTGAACATTCCCCGGAAAAATGGATGCCTACTTTTCCTTGTGTGTTTGGCGATGCGCATTGTATGAATGGTAACCATGCCGCCGTGATGTTTGCCGATGCATTGGCAAAAGGTATTCCGTTCGATGTGGAAAAGGCTCTCGAGGGAATGAAAAATACTGTGCTGACCGAAACCATGATCCCATGGGCACGTGCACCCAAAACTGAGTTGGACGATTTTTATCACGAACACGGCTGGTTCCCCGCACTCTATCCCGATGAAAAAGAGACTGTTTCGATCGTAAGTGATTTTGAGAAAAGGAATGCCGTGGTGGTAACCCAGGCGGCTTCAGTGGATGATTGGAGTATCGCGCAGTTGGCAAAATCGTTAGGGAAAGAGGATGATTACCAGTTCTTCCTGAACCGTGCCTTCAATTACCGTCACCTGTTCAATAAGGAAACCGGTTTCTTCCATCCGAAGGATAAGGATGGCAAATTTATCCAGCCGTTTGATTATATTTTTTCCGGAGGAATTGGTGCCAGGGCTTATTACGATGAAAATATGCCTGGACCTATATCTGGGACGTGCACCACAATATTGCCGACCTGATTGACCTGTTCGGTGGTAACCAGCCTTTTATCGATAAATTGGATCAACTTTTCGTGGAGGACTTGAAATTATCCAAATGGCAATATTATGCCATTCATCCCGACGCCACAGGAAATGTGGGTCAGTTTGTGATGGGGAACGAGCCCAGTTTTCATATTCCCTACCTCTATAATTATGCAGGCCAGCCGTGGAAAACGCAAAAACGTATTCGTATGCTGCTCGAGAGCTGGTTCCGTAACGACCTGATGGGTATTCCCGGCGATGAAGACGGTGGAGGTATGACCGCTTTCGTGGTCTTCTCACAGTTAGGCTTTTATCCGGTATCTCCCGGCATCCCGGTTTATACGATCGGTAGCCCTATCTTTACAAAATCGAGCATCCAACTGGATAATGGAAAGGTTTTCACGGTAAGTGCTGTAAATGCATCATGGAGCAATAAATATATACAGTCGGCTACCCTCAACGGACAACCGTTGAACCGCACCTGGTTCACCCATGACGACCTGATCAATGGCGGAACACTGGAGCTGATCATGGGAAACCGTCCGAATAAAAACTGGGGATTGGAATCTCCTCCCCCTTCAGCTGCAGATATGCAGGGGCTTTGAAAAGTTGATTTACTATAAGAGATTGATTGAGACTGATGATAGATTGAAAAAGTGAAAAAGTCTGAAGTTTAGAATTCATTGTCAGTAATCAATTATCAATTGTCAATTAATAAAGTCTTGACTTTTGTATCTATATTTTAATCATATGAGAAAA
>JAAYFR010000036.1 GCA_012728155.1 Bacteroidales bacterium
CAAAGAATGTCAAAGAGCATGTTGAAAGCGCGGCGGATCTGACCACCGATGATTCAACTTCTTACACTAAATTGAAAGAGCATGTCCACTCGCACACTGCATCCGTTGTTACACACGAGGAGCTGCCGAACGTGCTGCCTTGGGTACACACCGCGATCAGCAATGCCAAACTACAGATCTTGGGCGTGTATTACAAGGTAAAACCCGAATATTTTTAATACTACCTCAATCAGTTCTGTTACAAGTTCAATAGGCGTTACTTCGGCGAAAACCAGTTTGACAGGCTCTTGATAGCCGCCGTATCGTATGCGCCTGATTTCAAATCAAGAATTTACAATAGGAATTATTGCGGATAATCATAAAAGGTAATCACCTCATTGGTTATACTACTCTTCCTCGTTTTCTCCAAGTATTTTTATATGGCGAGTATAACAAGTTATTTCACTTTCTTCCTGATTGAGAAATTCAATGTCTCCATACAACATTCGCAGTTATACCTGTTCATTTTCCTCGCGGCCGTGGCTGCAGGAACAGTTTCCGGCGGACCGTTGGGAGACCGTTTTGGAAGAAAATATATAATCTGGTTTTCAATACTCGGCGCGGCACCTTTTGCTCTTTTAATGCCTCACGTTGGTCTTTGGGCGACCATTGTCTTTGCCGTGCTTGTAGGATTGATTCATTCATCTGCTTTTTCGGCCATATTGGTATATGCCACCGATCTTGTTCCGGGGAAAGTGGGAATGATCGCCGGACTACTCTTTGGATTCGCCTTCGGGATGGGAGGTATTGCTTCCGCATTTTGGGGGTGGCTGGCCGATAAAGCAACCATTGAATTTGTATTTAATATCTGCGCTTACTTGCCCCTAATAGGAATTATAACAGTTTTTCTTCCGAATATCGAAGGTAGAAGAAATAAAACCTAACACCAAGACAAACTCAAAATAGCGATTGAAATCCCTCAAAATCGACCGGCAAAAGATGGAACGAATGATGGAGTTCAAATATATTTTATTCAGACTCTTCTTGTTCGAGAAATCGGCTCCGGAATCCGCCTCGTCGGATCACTTCCTCGCTGTTCCAGACAAAAGCTCGGGGGCTCACACACGTCATTCAACCGGTTTTACCACGGTGTACTCCTCTATTCCCCACATGTAGGCTGCGACAAGTTCACTGTTGTTGAACGCTGCCGCATTCATCTTATTGATTTCTCCGATCAACCCCTTTGCTTTCATCGGATCAACCTCCTGCACAATAATGGCAGAGTTGTAACCCGGCCATACGGCGGTATTTTGCCGGGGTTCTCCCCACCGGCTCATGGCTGTCACCTGTTCTATTACCTGATAATCGGCATACTCCATTTCATTGAGCAAAAGTGTCAGGGTTTCCAGCATACTTACGTTACATGTAATATAGATAAACTTCATTTTAAAACTATGATTAATGTTTATAGCGGGAGGCGCAATCTTTCATCGCCCCCCCACTACAAAAACAATGAGTGATTAATTTGTCCTATTCTCTTCTGTTTTATCTGTTCCCTTGCCCAACCGTACCGAGATACGATCCTCTATCAATGTACGGTGATAGAGCGCCGTATACATGGTGGGAACCAGTATCAGGGTGGTGAGCACCGACACGAACAGTCCGCCAATAATCGTGACACCCAGCGGGGCGTACATCTCTTTTCCCATTCCTGTACTGAGAGCCATGGGCAACATACCGAGAATGGTGGTAAGCGAGGTCATCAGTACGGGGCGAAGACGCGAGCGACCGGCCTCCATCACGGCATCACGAAGAGAATAGTTCCGTTTACGCAGCATATTGGTATAGTCGACCAGCACGATTCCGTTATTCACTACAATCCCTACAAGCATGATTAGTCCGATGAAGGTGACAACGCTTAACGTGATATCGGTGATAAAAAACGCCAGGATAACCCCCACAAGGATAAAGGGAATGGCAAAAAGAATGATAAAGGGGTCTTTAAACGATTCAAATTGCGCCGCCATCACCATATACACAAGAGCTATACCCAAAAAGAAAATCAGATAGAGCGATTGAAATGATGAAGACTGGTCATCTACCTGTCCACCGATTTCAACGGTTATGCCCTCCGGGACGGTGGTTTCATCGATCAACTGCTGGGCTAGCCGGGTAGCTTCACCTAGGGAGATATCGTTCAAATTGGCGACAGTTTTCACATATCTCTGTTGTGACAGGCGCTGTATCTCAATCGGACCGCTCTCTTCCACAATATCGGCAACCGACGAGAGGGGTATCTGTTGCCCCAGCAGGTTGGTAATCTGCATTTCACGGAGTTTCGACACTTCATTGCGGTACTCCGGCGCATATTGTATCACCACACTGTAATCGTTTCCCTCTTCGGTAAACTCACCCGACTCGGTACCGTACAGATTCTGTCGTACCTGCATCCCCACCATGGCAACATTTAATGCCATCTGTGATGCTTTCTCCTTATCGACCCGCACCTGTACCTCTAACTTGCCGGGATCAACAGTGGTTGAGACATCGGTAAACGATTTCTCGGCAATCATTTTTTTCTCAAAATCAAGAGCCACTGCTTTGATTTTATCCAGATCATTTCCGGAAACAATAATTTCGATGGGTTTTTTATTTCCCGTTACGGCAGTAGCCAGGGCGCTCCCTCCCTGTATACTTACTGCCTCTATTTGCGGGATCGCTTCCACCCGCTGACGAATAGATTCGGCCACTTCGGCGGCAGAGCGACTCCGTTGCTCAACCGGCACAAGGTGACAAAGTACCGTCCCTACATTTTTACCTTCTTTGAAACCTACGGTTGTAAGCGCCCCGTCACGTGTCTGACCTGAGATAGACGCGATAGCGCCGTCGGCTATTTCAGGTATTTCGTCGAGCATAATTTTTAATATCTGCTGCCCGACGCTGTCTGTTTGATTTGCCGCCGTTCCTACTTCGGTTTCGAACACCACGGATACCGTTCCCGCATCAAAATCGGGAATATAGTCGGTACCTATTCGTTTGCCTAACCACATCGTTAACACAAAAACAAGCAGTGCCACGGCCAACGTCATGCCTTTATGAAAAACCGCCCATCCCAGTACCCGTTTGTACCCGTCTTCGATCCGGTTGAATATCTTTTCACTGGCAGTATAGAGTTTAGAACGGCGCTGTTCTTCCTTATCGCGAGGAGCCCTCTTCAGCAACTTCGACGAAAGCATGGGAGTGAGTGTAAGCGCCGCAAAGAGCGACATGGTCATGCAGACGACCGTAAGAATGGCAAGCTGTTTAAACATGATTCCTACAATCCCCCCCATAAAAAGGAGCGGGAGAAATACCACCAGCGTTGTTGCCGTTGATGCAATAATAGCCATGCCCATCTCCGAAGTTCCAAAGATAGCCGCCTGTTTGGGATCGGCTCCCTTTTCGATATGCTGAGTGATATTTTCGAGTACCACGATCGCGTTATCCACCACCATTCCTATGGCAATCACGAGCGACATCAACGAAAATATGTTGATGGTATAGTTCATGACATACATCGCTATGAATGCGGAAATAAGAGATACCGGCATGGTGATGAAAACAATGAAGCTCGATTTCCACTCACGCAGGAACATAAGGACAACCAACGTTACAAAGACAAGGGCGTACCATATAGAAGAGGTGAGGTTCCTGATGGAACCGGTAATGATCTCTTCCGAGCTGAGTATCTCGTTCACCCGGATATCTGCAGGCAGTTGCTGCTCAAGCTCTGCCATCTTCGCACGGACGGCATCCACCACCTCCACGGTATTGGCTCCCGACTGTTTCTGTACCATCAAGGCCACTCCTTCGCCGATGTGATTACGGGCAAACGATTCTTTTTCCTTGAACGTATCCTCGATGTTGGCCACATCTCTCAACCGTACAACCTGACCGTTGAACGCTTTCAACACCGTATTGCCTATTTCATCCACCGATTCGAATTTCCCGGGCACACGCACAGAGAAATCGTACACACCCAGATTGATATTTCCCGCGGGGATATTGATGTTATTGGCTTTAAGCATTGTAGATATCTGCGATGTTGACAGTCCGTATGCCTTCATCTGTTGCGGATTGATATTTACTTTTATCTCACGTTCGGGTTGTCCCAAATAAAGCACTGTCCCCACTCCTTCCACTTTGCGCAGGGCAGAGGCGATATCTTCCTCCACAATATGCTCGATACCGTTGTAATGGGCATCGGCATTGATGGCATACGCCAGAACCGGCATCATCGAGGAGTTGATCTTGTAGATAATGGGTTGTTGTGCTGCTGCCGGCAGTCGATTCTTTCCCAACTCTATCAGGTCGCGCGCATTGTTTGCCGCGGAGGTCACATCACCTCCCCATTCATAACTGAGTTGAATGAATGAGACGTTCTCTTTCGATGTCGATTTGATTTCCGTCAAACGCTCTGCGGCAGAGAGCACGGTTTCCAATGGCTTGGTGACCTGTTCCTCTACCTCGTTGGCCGAAGCTCCGGGATATACGGTGATCACTGTCACGGAAGGGAACTCCATTTCCGGCATCAGGTCAAGCGGCAACATCTTGAGCGATACGATTCCCAGCAGGATTATTGCTATGAACAGCATGGCGGTTGCCACAGGTCTTTTCACACCTATTTCGGGTAATTTCATTTGTATATATTGTTTATAAGATGATCAAAAGCAGGATAAACTCCCTGTTATTTATTCACTATTTCAATAGGCGAACCGTCGTCCAATTTATTTTTCCCATCGACAACCACATATTCATCGGCACTGATTTCGGGAATCCGGATAAGGTTCCCTTTTGATTCGCCACGAGTGACTTTCCGGCGGGTGACCCGGTTCTGGTCGACGACCATAAAGAGATAGTTTTCGCCCGTTCCCTGTTGCCTGTACAGGGCATTTACGGGGACAAACACGCCGGTTGTCTGCGGCATGGAGATCGAAACCCTGCCGAACATACCCGGTTTCAATTTCATTTCCCTGTTGGTAATGGTAACCTCTACCATGGCGGTACGGGTCACCGACGACAGGACAGGTGAAATATAGCTCACTTTCCCTGAAACGGGTTCATCCGGATAAGCATCAAATACCACATCCGCATGTTGTCCCCGGCTGATGGAGTTAATCTCTTTTTCGTTCACTTCAATAATTATTTTCAGCGGATTGAGCTGGCGTATGGTAAGTATACCGCTCTGCATTTTCAGGTCGGAGCTTACCGAAGGAACAAAAGTATAATTCTCTCCCTCCTGCACCGTTATATCGGTTAATACTCCCCCGAAAGGAGCGGTAATAGAGGTATTCTTCTTCAGCATATTTACTTTGGTTTGCGAAGCGTCGAACTTGGCCTTCATATGGTCGTAGTCCATCACGCTCACGCTCTCTTTTTCTTTCAGGCGGCTTATCCGTTCAAAATCCTTGCGAATCGCTTCCAATTCAATTTGTGCCTGAATCAGCATTTCGTCCGACATCTCGGCTATCACGGCTCCTTCCGGGACATAACTGCCCTTGGAGAAGTGAATCTTCTCCACCCGTCCCGGGATAGAAGCTCCGAGAGCAGCTTCCCTGTTTGCTTCGGCCGTACCTGTAAAATTCAGCACGGGAATATACTCCATCTCTTTCGCAACATGCACAGTGACTTTTGTCGCAGTTGCCAGACTTTTTGCGGAATGACCGCTGTTCTCTGTCGTTTTTGTACTGCATCCGCCCGCAAAAATGGCGAGCAAACAGGTTGTGTAAGCTATTTTATTTGTCAGTTGCATCATTGTATTGTAATGTATATTTTTTGTTTAAAATGTAAGTAAGTCTCAATAAAGGTGATTGTAAATCTCGCCTGTCGATTTATCCAGTTCCAGAAGTGTTGTCCTCATCTCCACAAGCGCGTCGATATGTTCCGAGGAGGCATTCTCCCATTGCAGTTGGGCTTCAAGCAATTCAGTCAGGCGGCTCCGGCCTTCCATCAGGTTCTCTTTTGCCATGCGCATATTTTCTTCAGCCTGCTTCCTGGAAAGCCCGGTCATCTCCGCTTTTTTCAATGCCTCACTGTATCGATAGCGATTCTGGCGAATTTGCAGGTCAATCATTTCGCGGGCTTCATTGAGTTCAAGCTGTACATTCTCCATCTTCAGCTTCGCGGCATGGAGATCATGTCGGCGTTCACCCCAGGTAAAAATAGGTATCGAGACCATTACTCCCACACTCCAATTTCCCCCGAACTCACTTCTCAATCCATTGTAGGGATTAGGATTCATCCATCCATACCCCCCGGTAAGCGCCACATCGGGCATAAATTTGGAACGTTCGATATTTCTTTTCGACTCCATGATGGCGGCCTTCTCCTTCAGCATGGTTATCTCTGCCCGGTTATCGGGAGAGATTTCCTGATAGAAAGAAGCCGGCATGGAAAGTGGAGGCTTTTCCATATTATCCGGATCGACCTCTATCTCGCTCTCTTCCATCCCGATAATCTGTGCCAGCGCCATTTTTGAGAGCGCACATCCGTTTTCGGCCTGCAATGTTTTCAGTTTTGCTTCGTTTTGTTTTACCTGGGCTTTCAACACATCATTCCGCGTAATGATACCTTCGGCATACATATTCCCGAGATCGGTGACCAGCCTGTCGAGCAACGCTTCATAAGCATTTGCCAGCTTCAATTTCTCCTGTAGTGACACCACACGCCAAAAAGCTTCGTCGGTCTTGGCCACGACCTCCGCCCGGGTCAGTACCTCCTTCTCTTTGGCAATATTTTCGGCTCGCCTGGCAATGTGGTTTGCTTCCGTAATTTTAAAACCCGTAAAGATTGGCTGGGTAACGGTAAAACGGGCATAATAACTGTTCTTATGGTCAAAAACAAGTTTATCGGCCGGCAGCATCGTATAATTCCTGAAGATGGGATTCCCCGCCTGATCGACCATGGGCGCCCCTGTTTGAGGATTAATGACAAGCGTATTCATAGCCGTTTCAGGATCCCTTAATGCTTCCGGGTTAAATCTCCCCGTTGCGGGATCAATAGTATTGAACGGTACTACCGGAAGGAACAGGTCATTCTCCAGCGGTTGAAGAGCCTTGCCTGTACGTAACCATGCCCCTCCGAAACTTACTTTGGGAAGATATTGTGTTTGCACAGATTTTCTGGCATGGGTGGCTGTCTGCATCTCGTTTTGTGCGATACGAATTTCCCTGTTCTGCTTAAGCGCCATCATACGGCACTCGTCGAGCGAGAGTTTTTGCTGTGCAGAGAGAGGGAATACAAAGAGTGTGAACAGTGTCAATAAACAGGTAAATTGCTGTTTGTCTGGATTCATAATTCTCATTTTCATCTGTTTTCATTCTACATTTACGGCTGCAAAATTATGAATCAACAGCTGACCCTGTTTTGAAAAAAATACTGAGCTGGAAAAATTGAATCTTTAAACGACAATAACGTGTTTTAAAGCGATTTCAGGAAAACGTGACAGGGATACGGAGGCGACAATCAATATTTCTGGCTGGGAACAGCCAAAGGCAACAGCAGGCTCTTCCGGCAAGAGGAGTCGAGCGGTATTTATAACAAGAAAGATAAGGAGGTAAGAAAAAGCCTACAGGATATTATCCATGTACCAGTTTTTAAAGTCACGATTGCGCGCCCGGCTTACAATGATTCGCTCGGGCGTTTCTACTGAAAGATTTACCGCCAGCTTGCCTCCGAACCAAACCGACATATCCTCTATGGCGCGATGTGATACAATATATTGCCGGTTGGCACGAAAAAATTGTGCCGGATTCAACTGGCCCATTAGCTCATCGAGGGAGTTGTCCATAGAGAATGTCTTTTGATTGAAACAAATAATTTTTGCTATTTTATATTCGGTATAGATATAGGCAATTTCATCCACCGGCAGCGGGGTAAGCTTGTCCTTATTCGGAATGAGGAAATGCCTCTTATAGGGTATCTTCGATTCATGCATCGATTGCATAATTTGCGAGACAAGCTCCCTGTTATTTTGTTGAGAGGTCAATGAAGTGAGCTTGTTCAGCGCCTTCTCAAGATTCTGCCTGTTGATCGGCTTCAGCAGATAATCGATACTGTTTACGTCGAATGCCTTTAATGCATATTCATCGTATGCGGTAGTAAAGATAATGGGACTAAGGATTTCAACTTCCTCGAAAACCGAGAAAACATCACCATCGGCCAAATGAATATCCATGAAAACAACATCGGGAGAAGCGTTCAACGAAAACCACTCTACAGACTCCTCCACACTTTGCAGCACGGCCTGAATTTCCATACTTCCATCCACCGCCTGTATCATCCGCTCCAGGTTTTGTGCGGCAACAAACTCATCTTCTACAATTACTACTTTCATCGAAATGCCTTTATGTATATTTATAGATATCCCTATCTTTTATGAGCGGGATCTCAACAGAGAATACTCCGTCGGCAGAACTGACAATAATCTCTTTTCCGAATATCAATCTGCATTGTTCGTTCAGATTAGACAGTCCCAGGCCGTTACTTACCTTCTCCCCGGTTTTTATCTGCAGATTATTTTCCACACGCACCCTGTCATCCGGGAGGGTTTCAATCACGATACGAAGCGGGTTTCTCCGGCTTACGACATTATGTTTGATGGCGTTCTCAATAAGTACCTGCAGTCCTGACGGAATCATATAATATCCCTTTTTCTCATCGTCGACACGTATTTGCACATCCAATCCGTCGCTATACCGGATCTTCATCAGGTAGATATACGACTCTGCAAACTCCAACTCATCGGACAATCGGGATACCACCCTGTTCTGCATCGTATAGCGGAACACATGGGAAAGTTGTTCGACATAATCCCTGGCACGTTGGTCATCATACCCGATCAGCCCGTTCAACGTATTCAGCGAATTGAACAGGAAATGCGGATCCGTCTGGTTCTTAAGCGCATTGTATCTGTTTTGCAGATTCTCTAAAACGAGGTGTTGATTTTCGGTCACTCTCTTTTGATTCTGATTGATAAAATAGATCAACATCGTAAAGAGAAAAGAGATGATAAGGATAATAAAGTCTTTCACATAGTGCAATGTAGAATAGGCTCCGGGCGATACTTCACTGCGAAACCACCACCACTGCATCTGTGAAAAGAGGGGACACAGGAAGATAATCACCACAAACAGGCCCAGCAAGAGCAGCCACATTTTATACGGCCGGTTCAGGAAGTGCGTTACCGCCCAAAATTGCAGTCGGAAAAGAAAATAGAAAACCAGCGTATTGACCAGCAGCGTGACAACAGACTCCGGTGTGATGATATCAACCAGCCCTATCTCACTTTTTTTATTTAACGATATGGTGTAGTACATCGACGACGACAGCATGACGAAAGCCAGGATAAAACTGATGATAACCGCCGCGGTGAGCGCCGTTTTTTTATCGTAACTGAGGATAAAAAACCGTTCTTTTCGTTGTTTCATTTTTTCAATTACCGTTTCTATTATAACAGACTTACAAATGTACGGAAAAAGAGAGAGAGAAAAAACCCGATGAACATCTGTTATCTGGCGGATGTCCATCGGGATCGAAAAAATCGACTCAGGGTTCATTTCCGACCTCTATGGCCGGATCTTGAGACAATCTCTTTGGGTTCAAACGTTCTGCGCTTTTGTCAGAAACGATATCCTATGCCTACGTTCACAGTTTGTGTCCGCATTTTAGCATCGTCCGAGCCGTTGATTACATTTTTCAAAGCGGTCAACTCGTCCGCCTGATTAACCAGTCCGAACTGGTACCCTGCGTTCAGTTGCAAACCAATGTTGAACTCATATCCCAGCAAGAGCCCGAGACCAAAGTCCCAACGGTTCATAGGCGTTTTCCCCGCTACTTCTTTATACAGGTCTATGTCCAGATCATCAAGTCTTGCATCAAAACCCAATCCTACGAACGGCCCAATACCTCCATAGAATAATCCGTTATAGGTTCTGTATTGACCTAAAGCATATACCGGGAGTTGCATTCCCCACTGCTTGAATGTGTCATCTTCCGAGAGAGCTTCCATTTTAGCATTTCTATAGAAAAACGACAGTTCCGGTTGAAGTGCAAAATTCTCGTGCAATTCGACTCTCATGAATCCGCCTAAATTAGGGCCCACCTTCATTTTACTCGACAGATGATCGAAGTCGCTCAGTAAAAAGTTCGACAGATTCATTTCACCTTTCACACCCCAATAGATGGGTGTTTGTGCATTTACACTTGTTATCCCTATGGTTATAAGGGTAACTAAACTTACTAAAATTGTTTTTTTCTTCATTGTTTCAATATTTAAATTTGGACAAATTTTGGCTGTTCTTCTCTTCAAGCCTGACGACACAAAAGTAGTACACGATATCATGCCAGATACAAAAAAAGTATCCAACCGAAAAATCAGAGGCTTGAAATGTGAAAAACCAATACTGAAACGACATCTGTAAATATAATCAAAAATGTATATCCGCAGTTATTCCTAAAGAATTTAGCGGGAAAATAGTTATAAATAAGTTCATAAATGCTTGCACAATCCGCTGATATTCACCATGTATACACTGTAAACAAGTAGTGTTTCAAATTATGAATATCCTGGATTTTGCTATAAATTACCCCGATGAGGAAACCTGTCGGAAAAAATTCAAACAACTAAGAGACCAAATGGGAGTTACCTGTCGTCGTTGTAATTGTAAGGAGCATTATTGGCTGGAAAACAAACAGGCCTACGAATGCAAGCGTTGTCAAGCGCGCCATACGCTGCGTTCGAGCACTGTCATGCGGCATTCCAACCTGCCATACCGTTACTGGTTCGTGGCCATGCATCTGCTCACAGCGACGAAGGGCTCCTTTTTCGCCGAGATATCCGTTGAAGAGAAGGAGAAACCGTTGAAACGCGGCCGCGGAAGCCAAAAAAAGACCAAGGTCCTGGTGATGGCTGAAAGCAAAACGGTTGAAAACCCCAAACCGGGTAAGAAACCCAAGAAGGTCAGATACCTGAAGATGAAAGTCATCAACGAGTTGAAAACCGATACAATCACAAAGAATGTCAAAGAGCATGTTGAAAGCGCGGCGGATCTGACCACCGATGATTCAACTTCTTACACTAAATTGAAAGAGCATGTCCACTCGCACACTGCATCCGTTGTTACACACGAGGAGCTGCCGAATGTGCTGCCTTGGGTACACACCGCGATCAGCAATGCCAAACTACAGATCTTGGGCGTGTATTACAAGGTAAAACCCGAATATTTATAATACTACCTCAATCAGTTCTGTTACAAGTTCAACAGGCGTTACTTCGGCGAAAACCAGTTTGACAGGCTCTTGATAGCCGTCGTATCGTATGCGCCTGATTTCAAATCAAGAATTTACAATAGGAACTATTGCGGATAATCATAATTAACGTGAGTTCGGGATAACATATTATCCCCAAATGGTTAATTGACTTGACTTTTCCACTTCAAATTTGATTGAAGGCTTTTTGGGAAAGAAACAATATGCCACCAATGCAGCAATTATGTTCATGATGAAATTATGTG
>JAAYFR010000366.1 GCA_012728155.1 Bacteroidales bacterium
ACAATGAGCGGCCTGAGCGCTTGCGACGCAGTCGCGAAGCGATCTGTTTACTCCGGTCACAGTGCGATCAGGCCGGTCTTAAACTTGCCGTTGAGAATTTACCACGGACCTGCCTATGCAATCGTGCCGCTGAAATGATTAATTTACTTCAAGGCACCGGCGCTGGAATCATATTTGATACCAATCATTCACTGCTCGAAAATAATGTCAATTTTCTCTTCGATGGCAGCCTTCACCAGTTCGGCGAAATTGGTCATGGCTACCATGATATTGACACCCAGAATACCTTTGGTTTTTTCGCGGGCTTTTCTTATTTCGTCTTTCAGCGCTCTTATGTTTGCTTCCAGAAAATTGCTTGCATAGTCCTTTTCCATCATGCCTATTCCTGCCGCCGAAATAACGCCGATACCACCCGAATCAGCCACAGCTGCGGCAAGCCTGTTTAAGGAAATCCCAATTCCCATGCCACCCTGTATGATCGGCAATCTGGATTCCAGATTGCCAATCGTTAGCCCTTTACAGTTCCAAACCATTGGTGTTCTCCTTTGCATTAAACAAATAATAAAATAAAATAATAATACTATATATCAATACTCATTTATCTTGTCAACGAGCATATGCTTTGATTTCCGCCACAGCCAACTGGATAAACTCCGACATCGTAAGGTTCTGCATGCCGACGATGGTATGTCTGCAGCGGCTGACAGGAACCAGGATCTTGTGAGCGGTGCATTGTCCGATCGCCTGCGCCATCACGGGGGTGATCTCCCCCAACAGCGAATTTGCCATGACAATACCGATCGGACCGACGACCACATCGGCTTCCTGGCAGTTGTATATAACAGGGTTTTCTCCGGTTGCGCCCTGGTTCGCACCGGCTTTCAGCATCGCGGACGTCGCGATGACATTGGTGCCGACGGCCGTGATATCGGCATCAGGCAGTTGTTGCCTGATTTGTTCAACCAGAAGTTTTCCGACCCGGCCGCCCTGGCCGTCGATCACGAGAATATTCATGTTGACGTTCCCTCCCGTCCGGTTTCAAACGCAGTATAGCAGAAACGGGTGAAAAAGAAGGTCGTAGAATACTTTACAACGGACTACGGATCGAGGATATGTCGTCTCCAACAGGAGAAACCGATTCCCGCTGTTGCCCATTAGATGAATTATTGAGATTCTTTACAATTGATATGGACAAGGATTTTCGATGGATATACGATGTTTGCTGCGGACTTTTTTGTATGGCGAAAGGGAAAAGGTGTTTTGTTTTGTGGTTGTTGTATGCATTACTTACGACGTTGTCGTGGGCTTTTGCTGACCTGTTCTATAAAAGGGGAGCTCTGCCAGATGATCGGGTCAGCCACATCAAGACGGTAATCATGGTCGGACTGGTCATGGGAATTCATGGCTTCGCATACATGTTAGCGAAAGACATCTCATTTTCTCCACGCTCAATGTGGAGATACTTGCCGGTTTCATCCATGTATATCCTGTCGATGACAATCGGATATTTTGGATTGCGATATATTGAGTTGTCGATTTCTTCCCCAATTCAAAACTCGTCGGGAGCCGTAACTGCCATCTTGATTTTTGCTTTTTTCCCACACTCGCTCAGTGTAATGGAGGTGGCTGCCATCTCCATCATCAGCGTGGGGATCGTCACCCTGG
>JAAYFR010000367.1 GCA_012728155.1 Bacteroidales bacterium
ATAATACGCTCTGGCGAGTTGGAAATCGCTCACTAGAAAGGTCATTTTGGCAATGCCCCAAACCGGCGGTCTTACCGCATTCTGTGCAGTATCCACAGGAATAAAAGTTATACAAGCTATAGTCAGGAATAATATTCTCCTCAGATCATGCTTCTTCATGTGATGATGGTTTTTTTAATCAAAATGTTATCCGTTAGCGACTAAAATTACACAGTTCAACAATTGCCAACACCCCGGTATAGGAGATCAGGCAGGAGAATACAAACGCGGTTATCAATCCCACGTTCATCATGATGCCTGCCTTGTGTTTCCCCATCAGTTTTTTGTTGTTTATCAGGAAAATAATCCCTCCGACTACAATCGGCAGGATAAAGACGTTGACCACCTGGGTAGTAATCTGCGCAGCAATGGGATTGCTCCCCAGAACCGGGACTAACAACCCCAATACACCTGCAATCGCGGTGAGCACTTTAAAATGGCGTGATTTTAAATCCAGTTTATCTCCTTTTAAATCGCTGTAAAGGATGGGAGCTACCATCAGAATGGGGAAGATAGAGGAAAGTCCCGCACTCAATGCTCCCGTCATGAACAAGGCTACCGCAAATCTCCCGGCAACCGGCTCGAGGGTGGTCACCATGTCCATCACCTTGGTTACCGATTTTCCTGTACCATAAATAGCGCCGGCCGCGCATATCATCACCGCTGCACTGATCAGGAAAATCAGTATTCCCGATGTCAACGCATCTTTCGACTGTTCTTTCATATTGTTTTTTGTCCACCCTTTTCCCAGGACTATGAGAGGCCGAACCACAAAGGTGGCAGCGGCCATTGTAGTGCCGACAAATGCAGCGGCCATTAGCTTTCCATCCTTGCCCGGCGGAATTTGAAATTTGAATCCACGTACAATTTCTTCTCCCGAGGGAAGCGTAATGAACATGGAGATAAAAAAAGAGATGCCCATGACGGTTACAAAAACAACCAATACTTTTTCGAAGAAGGAATAGCGCCCGATTGTCAGTAAAGCATACATGAGAACAATGATGAATATTGCGATACCCAGCACGAACCAATATTCATTTTCATTTCTCCCGGTGTTTCCGAGAAACAACTGACTCACTTCATATATCGCATTGGCAGATATCCCCAGAATTCCTGTCAGCGATCCCCACTGTCCAATTGTTATCGCGATCGCAGTGATTAAGGCAATGGCTTTGCCATACCGGAAGTTTTCACGGAATGCATGCAGGGCCGTATCTCCTGTTACGAGCGCGTACCGGCCATAAGCTTCCATGAGAATCCACGAAAAAAAGGCGCTTAAAAAAAGGACCCATAAAAGTTGCATCCCATACATGCTTCCCGCTTTGGTCATCGCTGTAATGCTACCGGTACCGATTGTAAAGCCTATACAAAAGATACCCGGTCCAACCGATAGAATCCATTTCCAAATTCTGTTAAATATTCTATGCACAATATATCCCTCCATTTATGTCGAGCGTAACACCCGTGATGAAGCCATCGTATTCTGATGCCAGGAACGCAACCGCACGTGCCACGTCTTCTGGATTTCCGGAACGTCCAAGCGGGATGCTCTCGATGGTTTTTATCGCCGATTCCCTCGTGGTATGTTTTGCATGAAAACTTGTCCCTTCAATGAACCCGGGAGCAACTGCATTGACACGGATACCCCTGGGTCCAAGTTCATTCGATAACGCCCTTGTCCAGGTTAAAACAGCTCCTTTAGCGGTGGAGTAAACCAGGGAGCCGGAATGTCCACCCTTTCTTCCGGCAAGCGAAGCCATGTTGACAATGCTGGCGCCCCCATTTTTATTCATGTAAGGCAAAATTTCCCTGGTAACCAGCATCATGGATGTCATGTTGAGATTTATTACCCTTTGCCAAAAGCCGGAATCGATTTCTGCGACCGTCCGACGTTCAACC
>JAAYFR010000368.1 GCA_012728155.1 Bacteroidales bacterium
CGGCATAGTATTCACTTCACCCTTATTTTCTCCTTGCGGGATAGTTTTCAAAAACAACTCAATTACCATTGCATAAAGAACCCCTCTCTTACCACCAACCGGCAACTGAAAATCTGCTTAACAATTACGCTCCAAAATGCATTTTGATCAAACCAAAAACAGCATAATTGACCATATCTTTGTAATTGGCGTCAATCCCCTCTGAGATAAGAGTTTTTCCATCTTTTGATTCGATCTCTTTCGTACGCTCTATCTTCACTAAAATAAGGTCGGTATAGGAGCTGGTACGCATACTTCGCCATGCTTCGCTATAATCATGATTCTTTGCCTCCATCAGCGCTTTCGATTCGGCCACGAAACGGTCATACAACAGCAACGCCTCTCCGGCCGAGAGATCCACGGTATCCACATAGCCCATTTCGAGTTGAATCAATCCGATAATACCATAATTCACAATACCGATATATTCGGGGAAGATACCTTCATCTACCCTGTTGTCTTTTGTTGTCTCAAGCGTACGGATCCGTTTCGCTTTAATAAAGATCTGGTCGGTCACCGAACTTGGCCGAAGTATCCTCCAGGCCGCACCGTAGTCCTTTAATTTCTTCTCGAACACTTCCCGGCAAATGGCAAGTACTTCGTCAAATTGATGGTGGGTAGGGTTCATTTTATCTCATTTAAATTGCAGGGGCAAAGGTAATAAAAAAAGGTACAAGTTAATTATCCTGTACCTTCTTTTCTATATTCCTGTCCAGATTACAATTTATGAAATGCGGATAGATTTACCTATGCGCAGTGTAGTTCTAGGAGTGATATTATTCAGTGAACAGATCTTATTCACAGTAACACCGTAGCGTTTGGCGATAGCACCCAAAGTATCCCCTTTCTGGATCCTGTGGTAATTGACATCGCCCGAAACAAATTTATTTGTATTGCCACTTTTAGCGGATTCACTGCTGCTTGCAACTTTATTCGTGGCAGCTGTTTTACTCGCGTTACTTGTCGTGACGACCTTACTTCTGCTGGTAGTTTTTTTGTAACTCGAGTTGGTAACCAGGTATTCTTCCTTGTGTACATCTTTTTTCTCAAAGTCGATAATGAAGTTGGGATTGATCGGTTTCCCCAAAAAACGGGTTTCGAAATGGAGATGGGAGCCGTAGGAACGTCCCGTATTGCCTGCCAATCCGATAGGTTGACCCGACTTGACAAGGTCGTTTTCTTCGATAAGAAATTTGGAAAGATGACCATACACCGTTTCCAATCCATTCAAATGACGAATCACAATATAGTAGCCATATCCTCTCCGTTCGAATTGTTTCACCCTTATCTTACCATCGAATGCGGCATAGATAGTATCACCGATTTGCGCCTTCAGATCGATACCATAATGATACCGACGGCTTCCTCTTCGCCCGAAATTAGAGGTCATATGTCCATCTACCGGCATGGTGAAATTTTCGAGATCGACAATAAAGGTATCCGGTGCATTTTTCAGGCTACCATACATATTCACATAACTATTCGCCCACATCCCCTCATAGATATCATCGGCGGGAATAGCTTCAGGATCAAACTCGAAATGCTCCTCTTCCACCTCTTCAAGGATCGATAAATCCAACTTGAGCTTCAGTCCATCGGCAAAGAGGCCCTGTTGTTCACTCAGGTTAGCGCTATGTAGTTGTTTATATATGAGGTCGGATCTGGTATTTCCGTTTGATTCCGTAGATAACTGTGAAAATGCATTCACCGTAACCAACAACAAGCTTGCAGCTGCAAATAGAACTGCTTTTGCTAAAAAACGATTTCTCTCCATTGCTATTTCACTGAATTTTTTGATAATCCATAAAAAACAGATTTGTTGTCATATCTCATCATTCGCATAGAGATACGGAATGAGATATTGAGAGTAATTAAAGATTTCTTCTTCTGCGAAGAAGCGTTTCAGTTCGGCCTCTGCCGATTGTAGTGAGTCAGACGCATGTATGATGTTTTCCTGTATACTCATACTGTAATCACCCCTTATAG
>JAAYFR010000369.1 GCA_012728155.1 Bacteroidales bacterium
CTATGAAGAGATGGCCAAGGTTGTCATGGTCACCGATTGGGGTATCTTTACTCCTATCCAATCATCTACCGAGTTCAAAAGCTACGAAGGAGAACAGGTCTCTATTTTCAGTATCGACTCCAAAGAGCTGACCACCCATAACCTCAAATATCAGGTCACCGGAAGAATATTAACGAACTGGTGGCAGGGATCGTTGAATGAGTCGCTGGGAGATTCTTTCACTATTGATCCTAAGGGAAAAGTGATTGTTTTTCAGGCGTATCAATAATTCTTATCATTATGCCAATTCCCGAAGGACTTCCAACGATTTCAATGGCGGAAAATTACAAATATGCAACCGATAGTAGTCTAACAGCTGATCGACAATCTCATTTCGATTATTCCGAGACAGCTTAAAAAGATGCATATTGGCATAATTAATACGGTTTAGATCACGCAGGTAGGAGCTCTCTCTCCCTTTCAGGTAATAGGTATGCATGGGTTCATTCACAACAAACTCACCCTGCTGCAGATCGAAGAACAAATGTTCTCCCCCAAATTCCGTATTGGGATAGATCCCAAGAAAACGAGTCAATCCTATCATAAGTGCCAGATGGAAGTTTGCCACTCCATTTTCGGCAGCCTCCAGCGTTTCTATCGAATTCTTCAGGTAATCGAAGGTCAATTCATTGTTGCCCGACTCACGAAGGATAAACGATAAAAATTCCGAGATAAAAAAAGCCATCGACACCTTGGTCATATTGGCACATAGTTCATATAACGGAAACTGTCTCCCCACCTCTTTCAACCTCTGCACATTCCGCAAGGGCATATGTTCCACTTCTAGATCCAGCACCGATAAAGGGAAAAAGAGCGAAAAACCTATTTTCGTCTTTTTCCCACGCGACATGGGCAACAGATAAGAGATTCTTCCGAAGTCACGTGTAAAAAGATGCGCGATGGAATAGGTGTCACTATAAGAAGTAGTACCGAGTACTATACCCTCCGTTTTGAATAACATACTGCCAGATACTGTTATAAAATAAATATGAACAACTCTTTTTGATCTGCTCAAATATAGAAACTTTTATCTGAAACCCCAAAATACTACACAAAAAAACCCCGGAAAAATCCAGGGTCTAAATATCTTTCACTACAGCATATATCAATATACTTTTTTCTTGATGCGGGCAGCTTTACCACGCAGTTTACGCAGATAGTAGAGTTTTGTTCTGCGTACTTTTCCTTCGCTATTGAGTACAATATTGTCAATAAAAGGAGAGTTCATCGGGAAGATACGCTCCACACCGATATTATCGGACATCTTTCTTACAGTAAAACGCTTGGCATCGCCATGACCGGCCATTTTGATCACCACACCACGATACTGCTGAATACGCTCTTTATTGCCTTCCGCAATACGGTAAGCCACCGTGATGGTATCACCACTCTTAAATTTGGGAAATTCCTTTTTTTTACCCGCGAAAGCCTCTTCCGCGATCTTTATTAAATCCATCTTTATTCAAGCTTTATGTTAATAATTAACCCTTTGGAACGCAATATAACGGCCAGTTGCCGACAGAGATTACGCAAAGCGGATGCAAAGGTAGAAAAATTTCTTTAATCTGCCATACAAAACATAATTTAATCTTTATTTTTGATCTACATCTTGATGCACAAAGTAAAAAAATGTACTTTTGACCTGTCTTACACAACAACATAATAAGATGCGATTAAAAACAATATGGATTGGCTGCGTAGCTTTCCTGTTTTTGTCTTGTAACCCACAATACAAGATCACGGAGATGTCGGGCACAATTATCGAAATGAACGCCGAACTCGACAGACATCCTCACCCGCGAATGGAAGCGCTCGTGCAATCCTATAAAACGGAACTCGACAAAGAGATGGATGTTGTGATCGGTAACTCAGCCCAATTCATGAATTACAAAAGACCCGAAAGCCTGCTGACCAATCTCACGTCGGATGTAATGAGGATTTACGGTCTTGAACACCTCTCAAATGCAACAGTTATAAGTATAATGAATCTGTATGGACATCGCGCCAACCTTCCCAAAGGAAATATAACTATGAGGAATCTTTATGAAACTTACCCTTTCGACAATACGATCATTTTTCTGGAATTGAAGGGGAGTGATCTGAAGAAGATATTTGATGCCTATGCCCGCATAGGTGGGGCAGGCATCTCTTCGAACGTAAAACTGGTAATCAACCACAAAAAAGTAAAAAAGGCCACCATCGATGGGAACAATATCGACCCAAGTAAAATCTATCATATTGTCACACTCGACTACCTGGCGGAAGGTAACGACAATATGAGTGCCTTTCGCAATGCTGTCTCTCATATCGATACCGGTATCACACTGCGCGATATGATGATCGACTGGGTGAAAGAGCAAACCCGTCGTGGGGAAGAGATCCAATCTCAACTCGATGGACGCATCACAATTCAGTGACAACATCACTACCTCTCCCAACTTATCGGGGTCATCACATCAACTAATCAAATAACAATGCATTCAACGAATAAACTCATCATACTCTTCCTCACGCTATTTCTCTGCTTTCCTGCATTCTCACGAAAGAAGATAGTCATTCTTCATACGAATGACACGCATAGCCGCATCGAGTCCTTGTCCGAAAATGACAAGACGGCTGGCGGCAAAGGAGGAGTAGTACGTCGGGCATCTTATGTGGAGAAAATACGGAAAGAGAATAAAAATGTACTCCTCTTGGATGCCGGGGATTTTTTGCAAGGCACACCCTATTTCAATCTTTTTAAAGGAGAAGTGGAGGTGAAAGCGATGAATCTGATGGGGTATGATGCCGCCACTCTGGGGAACCATGAGTTTGATTACGGGATGGAAGTACTCGAAAAGGTGATCCGTCAAGCCGATTTCCCCATTATCACCAGTAATTACGATTTTTCACAGACATCATTGGCAGAAGTCGTCAAACCCTATATTGTCCTGAAAAAAGATGGTATCCGAATTGGAATTATCGGTATCTGCATACGTCCAAAAGGATTGATCGCTGTCGAAAATTATAAGGGAGTAAAGTATCTCGATCCTGTAAAAAGTGCCAACAAATTGGCTCAACAACTCCGTTCACAACATATATGCGACATGGTAATTTGCCTTTCCCACTTGGGTTACCAGCAGGATATCAAATTGGCAGAATCAACACGCAATATCGATCTGATCATTGGTGGTCATAGCCATACTTATATGAAGAAACCGGAGATAAGGAAAAATCTCGATAACAAAGAGGTGATGATTTACCAAACTAACGGGCGCGGAATCTATGTAGGCAGAATTGACGTGGAACTGGAAATCTGCAAGTAAGTGAGGGCAAAATAAGTTTACTTAAGTTTGCCGATCGAAAACAGATTGGGCGAAGCGAAAAATGATGAGATGAGGGAATGATTCCGATAGCCTGTCCCGAACTTCGGGAGGTAGTAATGATATGAAACGAGCATCTAAATCATTACAGCCAAGAACATGATTAAAGCGAGTTCCATACACCAAAATGTAAAAAATAAAATAATCGTATGAAAATGTGAAATTATGATGATTCAACGAATTAACAATGTGAAAAATAGATTGCTCTTTTTTTTCATTTCTTTTATATGTCCGACGTTCTTGTCGGCACAAGTGACCACTAACTTGTATGATCAGGCCGATAAACAGGCAATGGCACAATGGGTGGATTCTCTATATTCAAAAATGACCCTCGACGAAAAGGTGGGGCAACTTTTTATGCCCATCGTCGAGCCTAATAGTGAATGGAAGACCCGGATATCGGGTTATATCCGCAACCAGAAAGTGGGAGGATTGCTCTTTTCAAAAGGGTCCTTAGTCCAGCAGGCAGAGATCACCAATTATGCGCAACGGATTGCCGACATACCGCTTCTGATCTCCCTCGACGGTGAATGGGGGCTCTCGATGCGGCTGACAGACGCACCTAAATATCCCCGAAATGCAGTTGTTGGTGCCATACAAGATGAAGAGACGATAAAACTTTACGGAGAAGAAGTAGCACGCCAATGTAAGGAGATGGGTATTCATGTCAATTTTTCACCCTCCCTCGACATACGAAGCAATCCCAACAATCTTGTCATTGGCACTCGTTCCTTTGGAGAGAATCCGGACAACGTGGCAAAAAACGGGATTGCCTATGCGAAAGGTCTGGAAGAGAACGGTGTGATGTCGGTAGCCAAACATTTCCCTGGACATGGCGATACAGCGGAGGACTCGCACAAGATATTACCGACCATAGCTCACAACCAAGAACGGCTCGAAAAGGTAGAGTTATTCCCATTCCGGGAATATATACATGCCGGACTATCGGGGATAATGACAGGACATCTAAATGTACCGGCATTACAAACCAATGGAATGCCCGCATCACTTGCCCCTGAAGTTGGCACAGCCCTTCTCAAAACGGAGATGGGTTTTACCGGGCTTACTTTTACCGACGCTATGGCAATGAAAGGTGTTTCAGATCAACCCGAAGCAAGTGTAAAGGCGCTTTTGGCCGGCAATGATATCATATTGGGGGTTGTCAACCAAGCAAAAGAATTTGCTTCAGTGAAAAGAGCAGTTGAAGAGGGTACCATCCCAGCCTCACTTCTTGAAGAAAAGGTACGCAAAATTCTTTCCTACAAATATATCCTGGACGTACATAAATTCACCCCCATCAACACATCTACTGTTCAGCGCCGGGTGAATACACCTTCTGCAGAATGGATACAAAAAAAGATTTATGATGCTGCCCTTACACTCCTCAAGAATGAAGAGGAGTTGATCCCTATAAAGAGGCTCGACTCAACAAAGATTGTCGCCGTCTCTATCGGCGCACCTGTCGACAACATATTTCATAAATATCTCAAAAAATATGCGCCTGTCACCACTTTCAGTGCTCAATCCACCGCGGCATTGGCTGAGATAAAAGAATTGAAAGAATATGACCTGGCAATTATCTCCATCCATTCAATCAATGCCGCTGATGCGGAAGCACTACAACAGCTGGTAGAAGATCAAAAAACAATAATCGCATTTTTCACCCCACCCAATCGGTTAGATAATTTTCAGACTTCAATCAACAACGCCACAGCACTCCTCATGGGTTACGATGCCAGCGACTTCGCGCAGATGAGCGCCGCACAGGCTGTTTTCGGAGGAATTGCCATCAGTGGAAAGCTTCCGGTATCGACCACTGTTATCAAAGAAGGTGCCGGCCTTAGCACAGAAAAAACACGTCTGGCCTACTCTATGCCGGAAGAGGTGGGGTTGGCATCGGAAAAATTCGACGAGATAGAGAGCATCGCGTTAGAAGGGATCCGACAACGAGCCTATCCAGGATGTCAAATCTTGGTGGTAAAAGATGGAGTTGTAATCTATGAGAGGGAGTTCGGCAAATTCAGCTATGGTGAAAGCTCCAAGGTGACAGACGAAACAGTCTATGATCTGGCATCGGTTACCAAGACAACTGCCACCCTTCCTGCCGTCATGAAGCTATATGATGAGAAAAAAATACGACTTCAGGATCCACTCAATAAATTCGTTCCGGAGACCAGAAAAACCGATAAGGCAAATCTGACCATACGTTCACTGCTGTTGCATGAGACAGGCGTACTCTCATTTATACCCTATTATACCGCAGCCATCGATGAGAACAGCTATTCCGGCACTTTGTTCGGCAAGCAATCGGCTATCTACCACGTCCGCTATGCCGGTGCATGGGGGCGCACCGACTACAAGTTCCTTCCGGAGTTGATCTCTACCAAAGAATCGGCAGAATTTCATCTCCCCGTAGCCAAAGGATTATTTGCCAGCGACAAGATGCATGACAAATTGCTGAAAGAGATTATCGATACTCCATTGAAACGAAAAGGGAGTTATAGGTATAGTTGCCTTAATTTCATGCTGTTGAAAGAGGCGGTGGAATCAATTTCCGATACCGATCTCGACACTTATATGAAGCGAAATTTCTACTACAAGCTGGGAGCATCTACCACCACCTTCCAGCCACTGAAATATATGCCTATCGACAAGATCACTCCCGCCGAAGACGACCCTTTTTTCCGCAAGCAACTTGTCAGGGGTCACGTTCATGATGAAGGGGCAGCCCTATTTGGAGGAATATCGGGCAATGCAGGCCTCTTCTCCAATGCCAATGACCTGGCCAAACTCTACCAGATGTGGCTTAATGGAGGAGAATATGGAGGAGAGCGTTACCTAAGTGAAGAGACAGTCAGACTTTTCACCACAACCAAGAGCAGTGTCAGCCGGCGTGGCCTGGGATTCGACAAGCCCGATCCTACCAATAGCCGATACAGCCCGACCAGCCCGGGAACACCCATCGAAGTATATGGCCATACCGGCTTCACCGGCACCAGCTTCTGGATAGATCCCATAAACAATATGATCTATATCTTTCTTTCCAACAGGGTTAACCCTTCCCGAACTCCCAACCGGTTTTCGACTCTCAGCATCAGAGAGCGTATCCAGGAAGAGTTGTATCAGGCGCTGAAAACAACAAATAACCCAACTACAACCGAATAGAAATACAAACTATATGCAACAAATCATCAAAAGCGACCATCTTGTCAACGATGTGGAAAAAGCAATTCTAAAGATTCCACACGACAAACTGTTTATCCTCACAGACGAAAACACCCATTCTCATTGTCTCCCCTTGCTGACCGAAATATCTTTATTGCAAGAGGCCAAAGAGATTGTTATACCTGCCGGAGACAGCAACAAAACCATTGAGAACCTGAGCAGGGTCTGGCAGCTACTCACTGAGAACGGTGCCACGCGCCATTCGCTATTAGTGAACCTGGGAGGGGGCATGATCACCGACTTGGGAGGATTTGCTGCCGCAACCTTCAAACGGGGGATCAACTATATCAACATTCCCACTACCTTGCTGGGAGCGGTGGATGCATCTGTAGGTGGGAAAACCGGCATCAATTTCGAGGGATATAAAAATGAGATCGGCTCTTTTTATCCATCCGCATCGGTTATCATTTCCCCTGATTTTTTTCATTCGCTCGATCGGTCGGCAATCTTGTCGGGGTACGCGGAGATGACCAAACATGCATTGATCCATTCAAACGAAGAATGGGAAGAGCTGTTGGCCTATTCTTTCGATCAGATTGATTATTCAAGACTGAGCGAGCTGGTTGTCAGTTCCGTAAAAATCAAACAAGATGTGGGAGAAAAAGACCCATTCGAAAGAAATATCCGAAAAGCATTGAATTTCGGACATACCACCGCCCACGCTTTCGAGAGCTTTGCCATGCACAGTGAAAAACCTGTGCCTCATGGTTATGC
>JAAYFR010000370.1 GCA_012728155.1 Bacteroidales bacterium
ATAGAAATTTCCCGGGCAGACAGCATTGACTTTGATGCGGTATGGAGCCAGTTCCAATGCGAAAGACTGGGTAAGTCCGATACCTCCAAATTTACCGCCTGCATAGGCAAAATTGGCTTTACTCCCTTGCAGTCCCGACTTGGAATTGACCTGAATAATATCGGTGTAATAACCCGCAGAAGCGAACTTTGTTTGTAGCTTCATCACCCTACTGACTATTTTCGCACAATAAAAATAGGCACTATAGTTAATCTTGGTGACAAAATTGAAATTCTCCGGTGTCATATCCTCCAAGCCACCCGCCCGAAGTACGCCGGCATTACTGATAAAGCAATCAATTGCCCCAAATTGGGAGATCGTTTCATGGACAAGATTTTCCAGACTGGCTATTTCAGCCACATTTGTCTTCACAAAAATGGCCCTATTACTTTTTGCAATCCGGTTGAATTTTTCAGCTGTCGCACTGCCTGCCTCTTCATTGAGGTCGGCAATTACAATATTGGCTCCCTCCTCCAACAGGCATCGTCCGATTCCTTCACCAAAACCTTGGGCAGCACCGGTAATGATAATGGTTTTATTGTCTGCGCGTCCACGGGATGTTCCTGCTGCGACGCTGCGACGATAATTTTCTACCTCCCAGTTGTCGATAAAATCTATCTGCTCCTGCGTCATGGAGTGCGGACCCCCAAATGAATATGAAAGATAGGCTATCTTCATCGCATCTTCAAACACATCCAGGATGATATCGCACTGCTGCGCGTTATCTCCCACGGCAACCAACCCGATTCCTTTTATCAGCATCACCTTAGGAGGATAACCCAATTTATCCCTGAAAGCTGGAATTATATTCTGTGCCGCCTCTAATACGGTTTCGGGAGTCTCATCATTCAGAAAAATGTAATTCGATTTGCAATAGACGATGGCATCAGGCGTAAATGGTTTGGAAATATCCTGCTGTGTATCGGGATTATCATAAAAATATTTGATCAATTCGTTTTTCCTCACCTTCAGCGTCTTCAGTCCGTGGTCTGAAAGCATCATCCTCAGGGCAGGCAGAATCTCTTCAGTACAGCGGCAGGTATCTCTTTCTCCTGCGAGTAATGGGGTAGAAAAAGCCTGTTCCAGTTTTTGAAAAATATCAGAATAGATCGATTGAATTTCCTCAATACTGTTTGCAGCGACAAAGATGCCATGGTTTTGCAACCAGATCACCTTAGCCTCTTCCTTATATGTCACCCTGTATTCTTTGATCCGGTCATATACTTTTTTAAACAGCACATAACCCGGATCGGTATACTCAATATACAATGCCTTTTCTCCGAAAATCCGCTTCAACTCAGATTCCGCATTTTGAGCACACATCAATCCGTTCACAGCTGTCGGATGCAGGTGTACCACAAAAGGGTAATCGATCACATCGTGCATCGATGTCTCCACCGAAGGGCGTCTCCCTTTGGTAAGGGTAGCCTCCGCCAGGTCGTGCTTCACCTGCTCCTCCCGTTTCGTAGAGTCTGAACTATATTCTTTTTCAGACATCAGCCGCAACTTGTTCCTATCGAGCTGGGCAAATCCCTCTTCGTCAATAGTCGCCAACGCAGCGCCACTGGCTTTCACCCATATCCTCTCTTTGTTCTTATAGGATGTATTGCCCCCGCCTGCAATGACAAAACGGCTATCTTGCCCATAAAAGCGCGATATATATATTAAATCCCGAATTCCTAAAATATCATTCTCCGCCAAAAAAGTGTGAGACTCCTGTTCCATCTTTATCTGTTTTTATTTCTATTCTGATTTATTCATCTTATGATTGTAACCAAAGCAAAGAGATATAGCTATTTTGTAGGATCCCATAATTAAGAATAGCTTTCTGAGCGAAGCAGGTTCTACGCTTATCGTGCATGAGAACAATAATGGGTCACAAAATATCGGCAATCGGAAGAGTTAGTTACAATCAGTCAACCCTCTTGGTTGAATATGCATCATTATACAATGAGTTGATCTCCTAAAACTTCCAGCTCATGCCGTTTAGAACGGTCTGCACAACCCTCTTGGTCAATATATCCATTCAATCCTTGCTTCATCAGGTGTTGATGGGCGGCGATGACACACGCCCCTTTATAGTTAATCTCCAGAAGCTTATCGGTCAAAGGGACCGCTCCTCGGGCAAACAATTCGATCGGCTCCATGGCAGGCGTATTATGCTCACTTCCGAAGGTCACTACAAAGCCATGGTCATAAAGGTAAGCGGCATATTTTTCCAAAAGCCGGACATCATTCCGCGTAGTGATAAATTCAACAGAATGAAACCCTCTTTCGGTGAGTTGTTTTGCCACCCGTTCCAGATCATTTTCGAAATCAGTATAATCACCATTCGCATCATCCGCCAGAAACGGATAGGTAGGAATGCCACCCGCAGCAATGATGATTTTCTGTACGGTTTGCATCGGCAGGAAAGCAGCAGCCTCCTCTGGGACAAAGGCTGCCCCACCCATTTTCAGCAGGTTACCCCGGATCTCGTTCTCCACGCCCGCAACATTATCGACCGATGACTTCAAGGGTTTACCATCGAAGAGCTTCTCCAACAACTCTTTTATACACATTGCATCATGGTCACAAGCCTTATAGACATTTATGCGTAGTGCCTTTGCCAGATGACGTTCACGCACCTCTCCCTTAGTCAACTCTTCGGTTATCTGTTTGAGATCAAGCCTGAAATCGTAGTTTTTTTGCTGAAGCAATTCGTTCAGTTTCACGCACATCGCTTCTACCTGCCGGTTGGCCTCATCTCGCACTTTGGATAACATCCCTGCATAGGGTTCCTCCAACCGGAAAGGGTATGACAACCCTTTACCGCTCAGATAGGTGCGCCCCGGATTGGCGGGATCATTTACCCGCAATCCCGCTTTTTGATCTTTCTCGTTCAGACTGATAAATTCGATTCCAAAAAGTGGGTAGAGTTGCCGTTTGGCACAACCATCGGCCCACTCCTGGTATCCTTCTGTAGTGTAGAAATCATTTATCCCCACCACTTTCACCTCTTCGGCAACCGCCCTGTCCAATGCGTCATTCACATCGGAAAACGCACTGAACGAGTAGGGCGTATGCATATGTGCATTTACTTTCACCATTATCCAATCGATTAAACTCCTTTTTTTGCTCTCCTAATAAACTCACTATCCGTAAAATTCTGTCCGGGAATATAATCCTTCAGCGGTAGAATCCGTTCATTGATCATATCCAGGAACCAGCTTGGTTGTGGGAAGAATGCCTCTTCCAGTTCGTGTGCCGGCGTGATCCAATTACGTGAACCCAGCACGCAGACCGGAGCATCGAGATAATCGAATGCGAGTTGGCCGATATTGGCAGCAAGGTCGTTCAGGAATGATCCACGTGCGGTAGCATCACCTGCGACTATGATCTTGCCGGTTTTCTTCACCGACTCCAGCACCTTTTCATAATTGAATGGCACCAATGAGCGGGCATCGATTACTTCGGCGCTCATACCGTACTTTTCTTCCAGCTCTTTTGCCGCCTTTAAGGCAGGATAAAGGGTATGTCCAATGGTCAGGAAAGTGATATCCTTACCCTCTTTCTTCACATCCGGCTCGCCGATAGGTATCTCGTAATAGCCGGTAGGAACGCCACCTTCATGGAACTGCTCACCTACGTCATATATCCGCTGGCTCTCAAAGAAAATCACCGGGTCGGTGCCCTGCAGAGCAGCATTCATCATCCCTTTGGCATCATAAGGAGTAACAGGGAAGCACACTTTCAATCCCGGAATATGGGCCACCAGCGATGTCCAGTCCTGAGAGTGCTGCGCACCATATTTCGAACCTACGGAAACACGAACTACTATTGGCATCTTTAAAACGTTACCGCTCATCGCTTGCCATTTGGGAAGCTGATTAAAGATCTCATCTCCTGCTCGACCAATAAAATCGCAGTACATGATCTCGGGAATTACCCGTCCGCCACACATGGCATAACCGATAGCCGTTCCCACAATAGAGGCTTCCGCAATAGGAGAATTGAACAGGCGATGGTAGGGCAACGATTCGGTCAACCCTCCATAAACGGCAAACGCTCCGCCCCAGTCACGATTCTCTTCACCATAAGCAATCAAAGAGGCATCTTTATAGAAACGGTCGATGATCGCTTCAAAAAGTCCATCCCTCAAGTGAAACTGTTTCATCTTGCTGAATGGTTTGCCATCGGCATCAAATGCGAAACGTTCCTTGTTCGCGATCTTCTTCACCCTCGGATTCTCTTCCAATGGCAACAGCACCTCCGGTTGGGCATCCGAAAAACTATCTACCGATCCATCGGAGAACATCATCTCTCCAATCACATCGGGATTTTCCATCTTGGGTGAGATCAGGTCATCAATCGATTTCAGGAACATTTCATAGACCAATTCCTTTATGTTGTGTAGGATTGCATCCAGATCGGCTTGCGTGGCGACCCCCGCTTCGAGCAGTTGTTCACCGTAGCTGCGGATGCAATCTTGAGATTCCCATGCTTCCACCTCCTCTTTTGAGCGATAGGATGATGCATCGGAAGGGGAGTGTCCACTGTAGCGATAGGTCAATACATCCAGCAATACCGGACCTCTCTTTTCCTCAATAATTGTACGTTTACGTTTATAGGCATCAATCACGGCCAATGGATTGTACCCATCTACCCGCTCAGCATGCATCTGCTCAGGGTTCACTCCGGCGCCGATACGTGCGGCAATGCCGTAACCCATCGTCTCGCCACAAGTCTGGCCTCCCATACCGTACTGGTTGTTCATTATATTGATGATCACTGGCAGACCGCCTTTCATATCACCCTCCCAGAGTTCCTTGAACTGATCCATGGCGGAAAAAGTAATCCCTTCCCACACCGGACCGCAAGCCATGGAAGCATCTCCTATATTGGCCACAACTAACCCCGGCTTACGATTCACCTTCTTATAGAGCGCCGCACCGACGGCTATATCTCCTGATCCCCCCACAATGGCGTTGTTGGGATATACACCGAACGGAGTGAAAAAGGCATGCATTGAGCCACCCAATCCCTTATTGAATCCGGTCTTGCGGGCGAAGATTTCGGCCAATGTTCCATAGACTAAAAATCTTTTTGCCAATTCTTTGACTGGCCCTTCAAAATCTTTTTTTACGATCTCATAGATCACCCCATCAAAGAAATTCTCCATGATATGGGTCAGCTGCTGATCATCCAGCTTGTGGATGGCCGACATCCCTTTGGCCAAAATTTCGCCATGTGAACGGTGACTGCCGAAAATAAAATCGTCTACCGTCAATGTCCAGGCCATACCCACTGCCGCCGACTCCTGTCCAATGGACAAGTGTGCGGGACCAGGGTGATTATACGATGTTCCGTTATATTCCCCCTGTGTCTTGATCAGGTTCAACATAGTCTCGAATTCACGGATCAATACCATATCATGGTAGATCGCTTTAAATTCCTCTGTAGTAAAATTCTCTTTTTCTTCCTGTACCGTTTTTTGATATTGGTTGACAGGAATTGGTTGAAATTCCACAAATCCGGGCTTACGCACTTCAATCGGATCTATTACTTGTACTTTGGGCATATCTTTATTGATTTGTTGATTTGTTGAAAAAATTACCGCCATCTATCCCGATGTATCGGAATTTTCAGATTATAGAAAAACGGTTTCCTTAATTATTTCACTGACTGTAGGATGTGGAAAGACCACCTCTTGCATCTCTTTTAGCGTCATCTCCTGCTCTATCGCGATACAGGCGCCATAAATGATTTCGCTGGCAGGGTTACCCAGCATGTGAAGGCCAATCACCTCACCATGCTTTTCTCCTACCAGCACTTTACAGAGTCCGCTTCCTCTTTCGTTTTCAGCAACAAAACGTCCGGCATAGGCCATCGGAAGTTTCACCACCTTATAAGCAATATTTTTAGCTTTGGCCGACTCTTCGGTCTCACCCACTCCAGCCACCTCCGGATTAGTATAAACTACACCTGGAATTGCATTATAACGCATCATATCACTCCTGCCGGTGAGGTTGTTCACCACTACTTCCCCTTCACGACTTGCCGTATGGGCCAATAAAGAGAAGCCGGTCACATCACCAGCAGCATATACCCCGGGGACATTGGTGCGCATCTTTTCATCTACTTTGATGCCTCCTCTTACTAATTCCACACCCAGATTTTCAAGTCCGAATCCTTGCGTAACAGGACGACGGCCAACACTCAGTAATATTTTCTCTCCCTCTATCGTGTCGGTTTTCCCCTCTTTCTCGAAGATGACTCTGTTGCCATCTACTTGCGTCACTCTGGCATTCAGATGAAAAGCAATACCTTTCTTCGCGTAAATCTCCCGAAGCATCGCTGAGATCTCCAGATCCAATCCCCCAAGAATTTCGGGCAGCATCTCCACTACCGTCACTTTGGTCCCCAAGCTATTGTAAAAACTGGCAAATTCCATACCGATCACACCTCCGCCGATTACGACAAGTGATTCAGGTCGATCGGTCAGTTCCAGTATCTCACGATTGGTAACAATTATTTCACCTGCTTCCCGTAACCCGGGTATGGGAGGGACAGATGATTCTGAACCGGTACAGACAAGAAGATTCTTTCCAATATATTTTTCACCGTTGCCGGTGATCTCGATCCCTTCCGACGAACGCCCATTGATATAAGCCTCGCCTTTTATCACCGTCACTTTATTGGCTTTCATCTTCCCTTCTACGCCAAGTACAAGTTTACGCACCACCTTCCTCTTGCGGGAGACCATTTTCCCATAATCGAAACGGATATTATCACCAAAAACGCCGTAGAGATCCCCATGCAAAGCATTTTCATAAGTCTTGGCACTATAAAGCAATGTTTTAGTAGGAATACAACCCTCATTCAGACAGACTCCTCCTATCGATTTTTTTTCGAATAACAGTACACTCAGCCCTTTATGTCCGGCACGTTCTGCCGCAACGTACCCGGCAGGACCTCCACCTATAATTAGTAAATCGTACATAATCTTTTAATTTATCAATGTGAAAATATCCAATTCCAAGTTTTCAATTTCAAGCGCAATCTGTTTCAGGAAACGGGTAGCCTCTCCACCATCCAACGAACGGTGGTCATAGGTAAGACTCAACCCAATAAATGGGACAAAGGCATAAACGCCATCGCCGATATCTTTGGGCCGCGGTACGATAGTATTTACCCCCAAGATGGCCGATTGAGGCAAATTAATGACCGGAGTAAATATCTCAACGCCGTAATTACCTAAATTGGATACGGTAAACGAACCTGCTTCCGATGAAAGGATATCGGGGTTCACACTCCCATTCCTGCAAGCGGCGGCAATCTCCTTGAATTGACGGGCCAATCCGGTAATGGAGAGATCATCGGCATTCCGCACTACCGGCACCATCAACCCTCTATCGGTATCTACTGCCAATCCAAGATGGATCTTATTAAAATAACGGACGCTGTCACCCAGAAAATGGGTGTTGACATTGGGAAATTTCTTCAACGCCTTGATTACCGAGAAGCAGACCATATCGTTCAACGTGATATTGACGTCGAGTTGTCCCTCTTCCAGCATCGCTTTGACTTTTTTTCTAAGGGCCAAAATTCGCCTCGCATCCGCTCCCAAATGGTGGGTAAGCTGCGCCGAATTCTGAAGGGAAGCGTGCATTGACCGCGCTATGATTTTACGCATATTGGAGATCTTGCGATCTTCATAATCCTTGCCATAGACAGTGTTCACGGGGAGGAATAGATCGGAAGCCCTGGCCATACCTGCAAGCCCTGTTCCCGACGATTGCGGCAACAGTCCCTCCTCAGCTGCCAATTTCTTAGCCAATGGCGTCATCTTTGGACGATCTTCTAATGCCGCCTGCACATCTTTTTCTATAATTCTCCCTTTAGGACCACTCCCGGAAAGAGAGGAGGTATCCACAGCATTTTTCTCCGCCAATTTTCTGGCACGTGGAGAAACAGGAATCGCTCCAGGCTCTTTGTTAGAAACCACTGAATTCTCCTCCTGCCTTGCTACGTCGCCTCTGAAAGAGTCTGAAACAGTAGATTCTATGGTTTCAACTTCTTCCTCTGGCTCATCTTCAACTGCGCCACGTCCAACTAATAGCGAAGAGATATCTTCTCCCGGCTGTCCGATGATCATCATATTTTCCAATACGGACACCTCATCGCCTTCACCGTAAAAACTTTCGAGCACAACACCCTCGACAGGAGATTCTTCTTCAAAGGAAGCCTTATCCGTTTCATAGGAAAAGAGAACCTCTCCCTTTTGTACAGTATCCCCTTTTTTCTTTTTCAGTTCGGTGATGATACAACTCTCTACTGATTGCCCCTGTTTGGGCATGATTACTACTACTGCCATTTATGAATGATTTAAGTATGATATTTTGAGAACCAAAGGGGAATTCAAGCATACCTGCGCTATTCCGATTCGAATCCTATATGTTGACATATATAATTATAACCGACGCCGACTTTACTGAACCTTGCTGACATAAGGATATCATTCTCAATGATAGAATCCAAAGAAAAGTACCATTGATGTGGTACTTAATATTTTCGGATCTCCGAAAGTCATTTTATTGAGTTCATTCAATGTGAGCGATACAGAAATTATCGACAAATATACAGCATTTGATTTCACAATCGGTTAACAAATTGACTTTTCTGCTATAATTTTTGGCAAAGATTTTTTATCCAGCGACGATTGATCTATTATTCGCCGCCCAACTCTTCAATTATATCTCTTTGGATGCATTATAAAAGCAAAACTTTATGTACCTTTGGGGGATTTTATGCAAAGAAAATAATAACTTATCATTTATGACGAATCCAATTGTAAAGCAAATCGAGCTGTCAGATGGACGCACGATTACGCTGGAAACGGGGAAAGTGGCAAAACAGGCCGATGGCTCCGTCACTCTTCGTATGGGTGACACCATGTTGCTGGCTACCGTTTGTGCCGCCAAAGATGCAACCCCCGGAACCGATTTCATGCCGTTACAGGTTGAATACAGAGAAAAATTTGCCTCCTCCGGACGATTTCCGGGTGGTTTTTTGAAACGTGAAGGAAGGCCTTCCGACTCGGAAGTGCTCACCAGCCGGTTGATCGACCGCGTCCTGCGCCCCCTCTTTCCCGATGACTACCATGCCGATGTTTTTGTAAATGTGATCCTTTATTCTTCCAACGGTGAAGATATGCCCGACGCATTGGCCGGACTGGCTGCTTCTGCAGCGCTATCCGTTTCTGACATACCTTTCCACGGACCGATCTCAGAAGTACGTGTAGGACGTATCGACGGACAATTCGTGATAAATCCCACCTTCAAGCAATTGCAGCTGGCCGATATGG
>JAAYFR010000371.1 GCA_012728155.1 Bacteroidales bacterium
AAGATCCGACGTTACGGTATCTACAACCACACGGCAAAACGGAATCTGGGAATCAAGTTCAGGGTAGAAGATGAATCCGAAGGCGATAACAAATCAAAATCCCGGAAAACGATTGAATCGAACATTGAACGTTTCGAAAGACTTACCGGTATCAATCCTTGTCATTGTCCGGTGTGTAAAATGGGGCAAATGATTAGAATCAGAAAGCTGCCTCCCATACGTTCTCCTCCAGGAGCCACTTTCATACAGACTCATCCCCAACTTTAACTATCAAAACCAAATGCGCCTAAAGGTGCACAGGGTAGGATATGTCATTTAGTTAAGAATAAGCGGTCACAGAACCTTCTCTTAATCCTGATTGATCCATAAAAACTGATTCCGGAAAGCACAAAAACCTGCAAAATTTCAAAGATCGCTTATCTATTTTTCCTTCAGAAAAACAAAAACCTTCAATAAGTACATAGTACTGAATAACGGTGGGTGTAGTTCAACACCGACTCATCGCTGGGTCGTGCCGACCGCTCAGAGTCCTATTTATTGTAGGCTGTGGTTCACTACTTTATCTCACTTAAAAATTACTCTTATTTCTGTTCATATTTTTTACTTGGCTATTTGCCGTATATTCATTAGCAATCAAATGTGTTAATAGGAAACCCAAAAATACGGCAACCAAAATTACTTGTACAATTAAAGTCAATTTGACCTTTTCGGGTGCGATTAAAATGAATGTAATACCAACGATAAACTCTATTAAAAAAAAAGTTCCAGTAATCAAATAAAGCGGTCTTCGATAGTCCGTATCGACTTCGCTTTTACGCACCAATAAAGGTGTAAACAACAATACAAAATAGGCGAAATGAATAAAACCATACGAAATCCAGACAGAAGTTGTGAAACTTTCAACATTTCCCAATAAAAAAAACAAAAGATTGAACACGATTAGAAATAAAGAGTTCAATAAAGTCCATAAAATAATTATTCGTTTCATTTCACTTTTTCAATTTGTTTAAGATTTCCTGTTTTACTATATCAAATTCTTCTTGAGAAATTATTCCTAAATCAAACATCTCTTTTAGCTGTTTGATTTTTTCAATAGGGTTTTCTTGCTGAATATTTGTTTGTTGTAACGACGGATTCAATGGGTTAAAAACTTGTTGAGCCATATTTCCAAAAATACTACCAGCACCTATTCCCATTCCTAAACCTGCTCCTGCAGCAGCAACACTATCGGATTGATTATTTGCCAAATCTTTTAAAATGGTAGCGGCTTGTTGCCGTCCCCAATCTTCACCCAAAGTACCCATTACAGATTTATCCGCTTGTGCAATTCTCATTTTTTCTATGGCTTCAATACCGATTTCATCATAACGCCGTCTTAATTCATCATCTTCGATATCAACAGCAGCAACGGAAAATTTTATAAGTTTTACACCATAATTACCAAGTATTTCCTCAATGAAAGGATTTATGGAATCAGAGAATTCATCTAAACGGGCATCAATGCCCAAAAGCTCTTTGGTTGATTCATTGGCTGCTCTTGCAATGCTTGATTTAATCTTACTCTGAAATTCATTTCTGAAAAATAACGTAATTTCATCTTGTGTCTTATATGGCACATTATTTCCTATTAGTTTCTCAAGAAAAATTACAGGATTAGCGACTTGAATTTTATATGCTCCTCTTGCTTTTAATTTTGTGGCAATCCCCAAAAAATTATCTCGTACCTGAATTGGAGAATCCGTACCCCACAAAATTTCCATACTATGTGCTTTTCGCACAAAATATACAACACAGTTAAAGGTACTTACGCCACCTGTGAAAGCATTTCGCAAACGACTAATAAATGGATAATTTTCTGTTGAAAGTTTATATGTGCCATTTTCAAATGTTTGCTCAATTTCTCCACCCCTGACAAAAATAGCATCTTCCCCAGGCATAACAATAAGCGTAGAATTGATATTAAAATCTTCTTCTGGTTGTCGCCAAATTAGAAGATTACCATCTCCACTATTTTTTATGACATCAGCCCAATGTTTTTTACCACCTTGATAGGCTGATTCGTTTTCATTTTTCCAAATAGACATAATTATTGGTTGTTTTTTAATTTCTCAATAAAATTATCAAGCAAGTTTCTGAAAATACGATTAAACCATTCTGTTTTACCGAACCACTTTACTATAGTTGGACTAATAGCATAATATATTTGAATAAATATTCTTCCATGCCAAGTTTCGGCTAAAACATTGTCTCGATAATAACGTAGTGTCCAAACCTGCGGACAATCATAAGAACCATAAATTGCTGTTGCAACATAACAGCCTCCATTATTAGTAGGTACATCGGGAGCTTTATATGAAGTATCATATTTTTTTATTTTATCCTCATAAATCGTTATTTCTTTTATATTCAATTCTTTACTGTCTAATAAATTGATAATTTTGTTATGGGAATTAATTCCTGATTTCCAAGCAAGTACAGCCAAATCACAAGCATATTTTTTATCTCCAAACATAATTTCCAATAAATCACCTAAATAATATACCGTTTTGAAGGAGGCAAAAGCGTTATTTACATATTCTTGAACGTAGTTGTTTCTTATTTGAATATCAATATCATCATAATGATTTTTTGCAACATTGAATAACATATTAGAAATTTCTATTACACGAATCGCAACTTCATTGACAGCCGCCTCTTGTTCTGTCTCGTCACTTACATGGTCTTTTATAAGATTTAACGTGGAATCTATGCAATTATTGATAGAAATTGCAGCAGATTGAATTTCAGCAATTTTACCCTGCATAGACTTAAAATAGGTATTGAAAAATACAGCTTCCCAGTTGTCAGGGTCAATATTTCTAACTTCCTCGAAATATTTCTCAGCAAGCTCACTATTATTGTCATCCTTTGCTCTACGAGCATTTTTTAATGCTTTTTCAAGATTTCCCGAATTATCTATTCGAACTGACCCTGTAACTTCGACAGTTCCTTCTATCATCATTTTTTTTGCTTCTTCTGCTGAATACTTTGTGCCACAATG
>JAAYFR010000372.1 GCA_012728155.1 Bacteroidales bacterium
AGGATGGCTGCCTGTGAAGTGCGCGGGATGGTAAGAGATCCGGGAGAAGCAACCGTGGATTTCTATGACAACACTGTGATGTTTGTCTGGCGGCGCGACCCAATGCCGGGTGATAAAGATATGGGTTATGGATTCCGTTATATGACGGGGGTCAATGCCAATGTGTTCAACAACATTTTTGGCTGTATAGACTTTGCCGCTTTAGACCGTACCTATATCGATTCCGATAAAAGTAAAGAAGCTGTCCGCAAAACTTCTGCCTGGGATAATCTTTTCTTCAGCAATATCGAGGCAGATATCACGCTGCCGTCGGGCGGAGGTAAATTTCTACGTGTTTTTGCCAAAGACTTTGAGGATGTGGATCAGCTCATTGAGTATGAAGGTAATCATGAGGTGACACAGACAGAAGCCGCACAATTGGTAAAAGCAATTGATCCGGCATACCTGAAAGGCTTTCTCAGTATGGAAGGCACTTCCTCAATGACCCATAATCCCAATTCATCTGAAAACATTCTAAGATCGGTATTGGGGATGAACCAGCGTGGAACCTCAAGTTACACTGTTTCCATGTATATGAACCGTTACCCGCTCGACAAAGCCGGAAATCTATTTGGTGCTGTCAGTGGATATGGAGCCCAAATCCCCGAATAATCAATCTGAATGAATTATATAATTACTTTTTTAATACAATTAAAAACTTACAATTATGAATGAGTACATCGAAAATTTCAAAGAGATCGTGACAAACAAGTATGCACAATTTAGCGGTCGTGCCGGAAAAGCAGAGTTCTGGCAGTATATCTTAGTTTTTGTCCTGATAAATGTCGCTTTTTCACTTTTAAGCAGCATTTTCAGTGGCGTGAATTTTTTACGGATGCTGTTTATGATTATTTCTGCCATTGTCTCTTTAGCACTGCTCATACCAACTATTTCTGTGGGTGTGCGCCGTATGCATGATATTGGTAAAGGTGGTGGTTGGGTATTGGTGAATTTGATTCCGTTTATCGGTACCATCTGGTTTATCATCCTTGCTATCAAAGAGAGTGATGGACCAAACCGGTTTGACAAATAATAGATTTGAAATCAGCTTCCACTGACTGACTTGGTTGGTTGGTGGAACTTCTCTACTTCTACTCCCGAAAGCTATCGGGACTAACTTCTATTTTCTAATTTTTAACTTCTATTTTTAAAATGACAACAGATACTCAATCACAACCCATTACCGATGCGCTGCAAACCAAATGTAAATCGTGCGGAGGAATTATGCAGTATTCACCCAAAGATGAAAACTTGAAATGTCTTTATTGCGGATTGATTTCAGAATTAGATAAAAGTGCTGCCGAGCAAAAAGGCAATGATTTTAAGCACTGGAAGAAACTGGCAGATGAAGAGAGCAATGACGGCCTGATGGAGGCAACAGAAATCAAATGTCGCCAATGTGGAGCCACCACCACCATGCCTCCCAATACCTCCGGTGCAAAGTGTGCATTTTGCAGCACACCACTTATTTTGGATGAAGCCCATGTAAAAAGATTTTGGCAGCCGGAGTATCTGTTGCCGTTTAAAATCACTGAAAAACAAAGTGGAGAAAACTTTAAAAAATGGCTTGGTAAAAAATGGTTTACACCATCCAAACTAAAAAAATATGGCGTCAACACCGATGCTTTCAAAGGTGTCTATCTTCCGTTTTGGACTTACGATGCCAAAACGCATACTCTATATGTGGGTGAACGGGGTGAAGACCGAAAAGTTCAGTCGCGCAATTCAAAAGGTGAACTGGTTGAGCGAACCGTAACCGACTGGTACAAAACATCCGGAACGGTCAATCTGGATTTTAAAGATATTGTGATCCCTGCGTCCGAAAGTTTGCCACCAACCATCATCAACCGACTTACAAACTGGGATATGATGAACAGCGTGAGTTATCAAAAAGAGTTTCTATCCGGATTTGTAACCGAAATTTACAAACGCGACTTCAGAGATGGAGTGGATGATGCCAAGAAAAAAATGAAAAGCGTGATTACCGATACAATCAAAGCCGATATCGGCGGTGATGATCAGCGTATTAAGACCCAAAGCACTCAGTATAACGATTTGATGTTTAAACTGCTCCTGCTTCCGGTTTGGATCAGTGCATTCAATTTTGATGGAAAACTTTATCAGTTTGTGGTAAATGGACGTACCGGACAGGTAATCGGTGAATATCCGAAAGACAAAATGAAGATTCTTTTGGTTGTGGTGGCAGTGATTGCAGTAATCGCAGCTTTGTTCTTTTTATTGAGATAAAAAAAACAGTTTAATCTTTAAAAACAAAACAATGACTAAAACACAAACATTCTGGTTTTTCTTCGTGATTGCACTGATACTGCTTGTGCCGTTTGTATGGGGAAGTTATAACTCATTGGTGAAGCGTGAAGAAAATGTGAAAAAGACATGGGCTCAGGTAGAAAATCAGTATCAGCGCAGGGCAGATCTTATTCTGAATCTTGCAGAAACAGCAAAAGGTTATGCCACACATGAGCGGGAGACTTTTGAGCGGGTGATTGAGGCAAGATCAAAAGCAACGCAGGTGCAAGTTAATACCGATAAACTGAGTGATCCCGATGCCATCCGCCAGTTCAATGAATCGCAGGATGCGCTCACACAAGTCTTTTCGAGGTTACTTGCCGTTATTGAAGCCTATCCCGATGTGAAAGCAAGCGATAATTTCATCATGCTACAGGCTCAACTCGAAGGAACGGAAAACCGGATCCTCAATGAGCGGGTAAAGTTTAACGAAGCGGTAAACCGCTATAATGCATATTTGCGCCGTTTCCCCCGCAATATGGTTGCAAAGATTTTTGGATTTGAAAAAATGCGCTATTTCGAAACAGGCGGAACGGCTGAGAAAGCTCCGGATGTGGGTTTTTTAATAAAAAATTAAATAATAAAAAAGTCAGATCATGAAATCAGTTGAAAAATCTGTAATTCTTACATTACTCTTACTCTTATTATACTCTGCAAGCACTTTTTCTGTGGAGAAATACCGCATAGAGGATGTGCGCAATGTTCAGCTTGAAGATGCAGAACAGTACGTAACAGATCCTCAGAGATTGGTACCCGACGATGACTTCTTTGAACTAAACAGACAGTTACAGATTTTGCGTGATTCTCTCGGAGTGGAAACCGCTGTTGTGGTGCTCCCTGCCATTGATGATGAAGAGTACGCCACAGCAAAGGACTTTGCTTTCAAATTATTCAATTATTGGGGGTTAGGCAACAGCGAAGATGACAATGGATTGCTGATTTTGCTGCTTACGGCAGAAGGAGGGCGTGAAATAGTTTTTGAAACGGGAATCGGAATTGAATCTACACTTACCGATGGGATGAGCAAGCTGGTCCAGACCAAAAAAATGATTCCCTATCTGAAAGATGGTGAATATGGCAAAGGACTTATTGTCGGTGTTCAGGAAATCACAAAAATATTTGAAGGAACATCAGAGTTCAAAGAGTCTAAGGGATTAAAAGGAAACAAAAAGCCTTTGCTGATTTATCTGGTTGTTGGTTTTCTGGCTTTGATAGGTATTGATGCGGGTAAGAAAAAGAAAATAACGGATAGTGATTCACCATATCGGAATGCCATTGACAGCGGTGCATTAAAAGGTGCGGGCTGCTGGGCAGCAGTTTTGTTTCTGCCTCAATTTCTTATATATATGATTATAAAATCTGTGATGGGAAGAGGTAAGGGCGCAGCCCTCGATTGTGAAAAGTGCAGAGCAAAGAGCAGTGTGAAACTTGTAGATAAACCGGAAATAAAGCAGGAGGCGATTCCCGGTCAAGATGGGATGAAAGAATACCGGTTTGAATGTTCGAAATGTGGCTTTTCCCACATTGAACTCGTACCTTACAAATATGTAAAACCTGCCACAAAAAGCAGTGACAGTGGCGAGAGGGTTATCAACAGCACTTCCCGCAGAGGAGGTTCCTGGGGTGGAGGATCGAGTGGAGGAGGCGGAGCCTCGACTAAGTTCTAAAATAGGCAGCAACAGCTATAATTAATCTGTTTACAATGAAAACAAAAAGAACAAAACTCTCTCTTATCACTACATTTTTTTTAGCACTGCTTTTTATTGCAGGTTGTGATAAAGAAGATCCGGTGATAAAAGTAACCGGCGTAACATTGAACAAATCGGCAGTTACATTGATTGAAGGTGATTCTGAAAACCTTTCAGCTACTGTTTTACCTGCCGAAGCGGATAATAAGAAAGTAAGCTGGCAATCAGACAATACCGGAATAGCAGCGGTGGACAGTCAGGGTAAAGTAACCGCTCTTAAAGCGGGCAGTGCAACCATAACGGTAACCACTGATGATGGCGGCAAAACCGCCACCTGTAAGGTAACGGTTGAGCCAAAAACCATAGCTGTAACAGGAGTTGCATTGAATAAATCATCACTCACACTTACGGAAGAGGAGAGTGAAACACTCACTGCCACAGTCTCTCCCACTGATGCCACCAACAAAAAAGTAAGCTGGAAATCTGATAAAACAGATATCGCCACGGTGGACAGCAACGGCAAAGTAACCGCCATTGCGAAAGGAAACAGCCAGATTATTGCAACCACGGAAGATGGGGGAAAACAGGCAATTTGCAATGTTGTGGTTCCTGAACCAAATATTGATGTACAGTTTACCAAAAACGGTATTTATTACAGAACGTTATCTCCCGGTTCAACCGATGTGGGTATTACTAATAAGACTTATTCACTTGATTTTGTTAATTTTAATTGGGGACAAAACAGCTATAGCGGTGATGTAAATGTGCCGGCAACTGTGGAATATGAAGGGGTGGTATATCAGGTAAAAGAAGTGAGATATGGTGCATTCTGGTACTCTTCGGGATTGAAATCTGTAACCCTTCCGGAAGGTTTAACGTATATTAGAGGATATGCTTTTTTCGAATGTCCTAACCTCCAATCGGTAGAGCTACCCAACACTCTTAAAGGTATGAATAATCAGGTATTTAAAGGTTGCAAAGAGCTTACAGCTCTCCATATTCCGAAAAATGTTTCAAGTATCTCGAGCGATTGTTTTACAGGATGTTCTAATCTCGAACTGACCATTTCCACAGAAAACATAAATTTTAAAGTTATTGATAAAGTTTTATTTGATGCTAATATATCTATATGTTGGATTCCCGAAAAGAAAACGGGTGAATATACTATTCCTGAAGGAACCAATATAATTAATAGCAATGCCACTTTTCAAAGCAGATTGAGCAAAATAACCATACCTGCAAGTGTTAAAACTATTTGGTACTTTGCAGGTCTTATATACTCCAATATCACCCTGCATGTTCCCAAAGGCACTAAAGCATTGTATGAAGCGCATGCGTTGTGGGGGCTTGGGTTTAATATTGTGGAGCAGGAGTAAAGAAGATTTATGGATATTCTTTACTATAAGAAACATATTAAAAACCAACAATTTAAAATATATTGAATATGAAAAATGTAATCACGTTACTGATTTGCTGTCTGTTTGCTTGTGGAGCAACCGTTGAAGCGCAGAAAAAACAAAAAGTAATCCTCGACACCGATATGGTGGAGGTTTTTGATGATGGTATTGCCATGATGATGCTGGCAAAAGATTCCAATATCGATCTGATCGGTGTAACCATAGTGGTAGGGAATACCTGGGTGACAGAGGGTACCGCTTATGCCATACGGCAATTGGAAAGCATCGAAAGAACCGATATTCCGGTTATTGAGGGAATTCGGAAACCCATTTATCCCAACCGTTTTGAGACCATCAAGAATGAAAGTATCCTATTTGGTATCGGTGATGGTTATGTGGGATCGGCCGGATATGAAGAACCCGAAAGTTGGGAATCGGTCTATCGGAAACAGTATGAAATGGAGCCATCCGTGAAGCCGTTGGATATGAAAGCGGTGAACTTCATCATTGACGAGGTGAAGAAAAATCCCAATGAAATTACTATTTTGGCGATAGGCACCTGTGTGAATCTGGCAACAGCTGTGCGTATGGCACCGGAAATTGTTCCGCTGATTAAAAGTGTGGTTTATATGGGTGGTTCTTTCTTTAAGCCCGGTAATACAACACCAACCGCTGAATTCAACTGGTGGCTCGATCCGGAAGCTGCAAAAATCTGCGTACGCACTCCCTTCAAAGAACAGATTATAGTAGGATTGGATGTGTGTGAAGAGATGCCGTTTGACAAAGATCGTTATGACAGAATCATTGCGATGACCAAGAACCCGATGCTGAAAACGATGCTGAAACGCAACTTCCTGAATACATTGTTTATTGAAGACCCAACTTATGTGCATTACATCTGGGATGTTATTGCGGCATCAATCATTATGGATCCGTCTCTGATTACCAAAGAGGTAACCCGTTACGTGGATGTAAATTCACAATTCGGATCCGCTTATGGTCAGTCAATTGCTTTTGATATCAATCAGCCGGTTGGAACACAAAAGGCACGCATTATTCTGAATGTGGATGATGCAAGGTTGTGGAAGATGGTGGAAGATTACATTAAAGAATTTTAGGGGGAATGTGCCATATCAACAGGCTACCCTCGTTGGAACTCAGTAAGAAAACAGGGCATTGAATAAGACGACAATGAAGACAACTACGCTAAAAAAAATAACCGGGAACGGGCTTCTCACCCTCCTCCTGCTTTCTCTCATCCTGGCTACCGGTTGCGGTATCAAACGCAAGACGACAACGGCTGGGGAAATCAGCCAGACCGACCGTACCGTCGAGATCCTCGCGGTGAACGACATGCACGCCGCCATCGATAACTTCCCACGTTTCGCCTTCATGGTCGACAGCCTTCGCGCCATCTATCCTCATATGCTGCTCTTTTCGGGCGGCGACAACCAGACGGGCAACCCCGTCAACGACCAGTACCCGCAGAAAGGACTTCCCATGATTGAGTTGATGAATGCGTTGCAGTTCGATCTCTCCTCCATAGGCAACCACGAATTCGACTCCAAGCTCGACGGATTCTCCTTCCTCACCCACCAGGCAGACTTCCCATTCGTCTGTGCCAATCTGGATCCACCCGAGGAACTTCTCTTCCGCATCGATCCCTACAAGATCATCACCCTGCCCAACGGCGTAAGGCTTGTCATCACCTCGGTGCTCCACATCAACGAGGGAGGTATCCCCGATACTCACCCCGAAAATGTGCAGGGATTCTCCTTTACCGATCCCTTTGAAACTGCTGCCGGTCACCTCCATCTACGCGATAGCGGCGATCTGCTTATCTTCTTAAACCACTTCGGCTTCGAAAATGATGTGGAACTCGCCTTGCAGCTTCCACCCCATGCCATCGATATCATTATCGGAGCACATTCCCACACCAAAGTCGACAAGGAACAGCTCCATAACGGTATCCTCATCACCCAGGCCGAACGTAAACTCAAGTACGCCACGCTCATCAAATTCGTGGTGAAACCTAACGGCACTGTGGAACGCTCCATGCAACTCCTCACCGTAGGAGAGAATGGCAGTGAACGGGCCGACATCCGTGCCATGGTCGACAGGTATAACGACAATCCTGTCCTCAAAGAACAGATAGCCGTGGCGGAAGATGGCTTCAGCTCCTACGAGCAGGTAGGTTATCTAATGGTCGATGCGTTAAGGGCGACAACCAAAGCCGATATAGCCCTTATCAACCCGGGCGGGGTACGTATCGACCACCTGCCTCGCGGTCCCGTAAGCGTACTCAACATCTATTCCATGGACCCATTCGGCAACGAAACGGTGCTCCTCAACCTCACCGGCGAAGAGATACGCTCCATGCACATCAACGCTTTTAAACTCGATGAGTTCCTGCCCATCTACCCCTCGGGAATGACAACCCGATACACGCTCCATCCCGACGGCAACGTGAAGGAGGTGCATTTCTTCATGCCCGACGGATCTCCGCTCAACATGAAAAAAAGCTACACTGTGGTCATGAACAACTATATGGCATCGGTCTATCAATACGAGCACCAGGATCCCGGAACCGGGCTTTTCTTGCCCACCGCTGAAAGCTTGATAGAATACCTGCGCACTCTCAAGCAGATACCCAGCTATCGCGACGAGAAACGGGTGGAGATTCGCTGATCTGATGTTTTACAATTTCAAAAATTTACATCAATGAAAATATTCAAAATAAATAGAGCGCTAACAACATGCCTGATACTGCTACTCATCTCGTGCAGTGGCAGTCCAGGCCAAAAACAAACCGACACGATAAGTGGACAGAACAACTCCTACGAGAGCGGGCAACTGCTGTCCAACAGCAAAACAGAACTTACCGGGAAAGAGGATGACCCACCGACACTCGCAGAGGGAGAGAGCGACAACCCCTTCTCCACCGTCGTGGCCGAATACACCCCCGAGCAAATCAAACAGCTACTGGGGAAGTCCGCGCCCGAAAATGTGAAAGACCTCTTCCCGCTACTGTCACCTGAGGATATCTTCTTCGGACTGAAAGCAGAGGAAAGAAAGCAACTCGTGAAGCAGAAAAAATATGTCACCGAGTCGGGATCAATGACTTTCCTTGTCAACGAGACAGAAACCGGAGAGAACTATCTCTCTTTTATTGGTACTTTTGAAGGAATCTGGGAAATGTTCGCCAAGAAAAAGGGTGATACTTGGTGGATTGCCGTGAACAGCCAATTCTGCGGCGCATTATGCTATACGCATATCGCCAACTGCTATACCTTCCACAACAACCGTCTCACGCTTCACACCGACGCCAATCTCGCCGGATACCAGGATGTCTGGCCTGAACTCTTCATCGATTTCGACCAACTAACTGCCGATCAACAGGAAACGGTAAAAAAGATATGGGATAAAAAACTCAACGAACTCATTCTCTTCAACTTACCCAGAGATGGAAAAACCATCACCATGTACATCGATGAACTCCCCTACCTCGACGAAGATATTCCTTACGAAGTATTCAAAAAAGTTGAGACTGACATATGGGAATGAAATAACTATATAACAATGAAAACAAGAATCATACTATTACTCTCATTATTACCCTTGCACCTAATCCAGGCGCAGACTGAGAAAGCGTTTCCCAACTACGTGTGGAGCGACGCCAACGTGACCAACAAAGACGGATCGCGCTTCGGCTATGAGAAAGCATCTTTTACCCCCATCTTCAAAAACTGCAGTACCCTATCAAAAACTGATCCCTGCTACGAAGAAGAGAACTACGACGGCATAACCCTCCTCGGAAAATATAAGAACAGCTCGATGACCGACTTCGTGCATATCCTCTACGCCGAAGGGCCCAGTGCCGACCCTGCCTTCGCCATCACCGACAGAGACAACAACCTTCTGTGGAGTGAATTCGCCGAAGAAATGTGCATCAACACGGCAGGCGTAATCTACCTCTCCGGCAACATGAACAAGATGTTCAACCAGCGAATGAAATTTCAATTCAAGAGCGGCAAAGTGACCGAATTAAAACAACCCTACTATTTTGTGGATGTGAAAGGAAAGCTCCTAAAACCGGTGAAGCTCTACAGCGGGAAAGAGAACCAAGGTGAACTGATCGCCACTTTACCTGTCGGCTACGAGATTGAAATCCTCCTCGCCGAAGCCGATCCCCCTTTCGATGAAGATGGCTATCAGGAACAGATGACCAACTACCTCGCCCGTACAGCCTTCGGACTGGTCGGCTGGCTCAAGCTCGGTGAAGACGATACCTATTTCATGAATCCTGTTGTGAAAGGATTGGGTTATTATGGAGATTAATGGAGAAAAATGAAATTGAATGAGGTTGATGAAAGATTGATAAAATGTTGAAAAAGAATCGAATTCTTAAACGACAATAATAATGAAAAAAATATTTTACACAATAGTGCTGATTGCAGTGGTGCTTTCTTGCACAGGCAAGCGACAGAGCGGTGATGCCAATGGTGCGAATGCGTTGACATTCGACACCATCAGGGTATTGGAGAAAATAAAACTTCTCGAATACGGAATTGACACCCTCCCTCGTGCCGAGGTTTTTATCGAACTTATATATCCAAAGTCTTGTAGTCCAAAAACCGATTTGAAAAAGCTACAATCACTCTTTTATGAGATTATTTTTGACGAGGAAAATGATTCACCCTCGTCTCTGGAACAAACCTTGGAGAGGTATATCAAAAGTTACACAGAAGAATATCGTGAAAATGCACGCTATTTTGAAGAAGAGTTGAAAGAATCTCCCCACGTAGATATGGCAGATGAACATCGGCATTACAATTATTCACCATATACACGCATCAACAACGAAATAGATTTTTACAACAAATCCTTATTGAATTTTACATCCAATTTTGAAAGTGTGCAGTCCGGCAGGATAACGAGAGAGATAAAATATTCCAGCATCGACCTGATCTCCACTAAAAAACTGACAGAAGCCGATATTTTCAACTCAGGTTACAAAGAAGAATTGGCTCCAATTATCCGGAATAAATTATTGGAAGCGGTCATGGAATTGTTTGGTAATGTTGAAAGCGATCGAGATCCAAAAAACAGTTTTTATGATTTCTATACTATTTATGCCAATGGCAATTTCATGATAGACGACAAAGGGTTGCATTATATTTACAATCAAGATGAGGTGACACCACCCATATTCGGTACGTTCGAAATAGATATTGCATTTCAGGAAGTGGCACACCTACTCAATCCCGAAATATTGAGTAGTATGGGAATCAATACCCAAGACAACCGGAAGAAATCAGGAGTGAGGAATAAGACCGGCAGCATGGCCCAACAGGAAGAGACAAACCGACGAAGGGATTACTCCGAATTCCCAATTGCTTATGTAAAAGAGGGGGGGCTTTACTTTTTCAACCCAGAAAATCAGACCATCAAAAGATTTACCGAAGAAGCCGATTCAGTTTTCAACTGTGTATATTCCGATAAGGATAATATGTTTTATTATATGGTTTCCAAAAACGGGATGCTGTCGTTCAAGGAAGTAGATTTAGCTGTCACGCCTATACAAATATCACTTCTGAAAGGATTGAAAAGCGCCACCCAAGACTTCTTCTCAGAGACATATGGCGAGAAAGCAGCACTTAGTTTTATCAATAATAACTTGCTGTTGGAATGCGATTTCGAATGGGACTATTATAGTTTCTCAAAATATCTCGAATATTCGATCGACTGGAATACACTATCCAAACTCGACGGAGAGATGTTTTACGAAAAATATATAAACTTTATCGAAAGAGAAGGACCTGACACGGATTATAATCCCATTTTTGACAAAGCCAAACCGCTTGTTATTTCGGAAGAGCAGATTGATGGTGATGAATTAGAATATTACTTAACAGAAGAATCTGCCGATAAATCAAAAATAATATTTGCCATTTTAGTTGGTTTCGGTGATCTGCCTCACGGACCTTACTGCGTGGCAAATGCCGACGGATCGATGATGAAACTACTGAATGATACCGATATGGGATCAAAATTCAAGCCTGTCTGGTGTAACAACAATGCGGTTTATATTCGAAAAAGGGAAATCGGAGAATATGAATATATTAAAGAACTCTGTTACACCATTGCTTCAACCAATGAAGTAGCGGTTATTGACAGCAATGTCGATTATTATGCGGTAAGAATAAATGGTTCAACCCATTTTTGAACGGAAAGAACCCCTTTAAAATAGAGGAACAATACAATGAAAATAATTGTCAACAGAACAGAAATAACAATATTCAGCGGTGCCCGTGTTTCAGATGTGATACGTCAATATTACGCCCATCACAAAAAAGCGATACCGGAGGTAATGCCGGAGGTAATGGATCAATATGGCAATACCCTTTCCCCCGACGGAAGATTGTTTAAAAATAGTAAGATTACAATAAACTTAAAAAAAGAGAACAAATAAATGGAACAATTTGTCACTCAGATTGGTAAGAGTTGTGCAGACACAACAATAGGAAGAAAGTTTCGAGATCACACTAAAAATATACCCTTATGAAAAATAAATATTCCTACTCTAATAGTCCTATTTCCTGGCTATTGACTCTTGTTTTTTTTATTACTTCCACCTCTTTATCCCTACTTTCCGGCTGCACCAACTCGTCTGGAAAATCCGTTGCAGAGGAGAAATCGGATCAATCTGTACAGTACCAAACTTACTGTAACGAACGCTATGGCTACTGTGTGGATTATCCCGATTTCCTGATCCCGCAAGGAGAATCGGACAATGGCGATGGACAGCAATTTATCTCTGAAAACGACGAACAAAAATTGTGGGTCTATCGTGATGCCAAAATGGATATGATGACGGGCGACCTGCTCTCGCTGCGACAGGCTTATCAGGATGATTGTCAAAGTAAGTTGGAGGTGACGAAGAAGGAACTATTTGACAACTATTATTTTATCAAAGGAAAAACGAATGAAAAAAGCACTTTCAGCCAATACAGCATACTGGTCAATAACGACTATTTCACGATCTATTTTGAATACCCCCATAGAGATGACAAACTATTCAACGGCATCGGAAAGAAGGTGAGTGGTTCCTTTAATATCGGCATGAACATCGAATCGAGAGATGAATTTCCCACGTTCCTGTTTCACTTCCTGAATGAATGTTTCTATGAGAATAATTTCAATAGACTACTCCATGACAAAAGCGATAGACTTGCTCCCTATATCGACAAGGAGATGGGGGTCCAACGGTACTACGCCCTGGGAACAATCCCAAAGCTCTTCTCCCGATCCGACAATTTCGGGTTCGACGAGCATACCGATTTTGAGACAAAACCTGAAGCGGGAGGAGAATACTCCCTACTCTATCTGGATACCGATACAATGATTTGCGACCTTGATTTTGATGGATACAGCAAATTATATTATCACTCTACGGACAAGGTTCCCGATATAGTCATCAACTTCGAAACATTTGAAATGGCTCCGGTACAACTGCCTTATCAAGATGCCGCAATCATGGTGGTCTATCTGCCCAACAGGTTCAACAATCCACGGGCATTCTATTTTATCGAAACACCCTCAGGCTGGAAACTGGCTTTCGTGGATGACACCCTCTGTGGAGGATAAGCGACAAAAGTAAAAACGAGATACCCAATTCTGTTTAGTTTAAAGATATTTATAAAAAAGGGATGAAACTTTCAATCCCTTTTTTTTGTTGTATATAAGATAATTGTACAAGATGGCGCTTCACACGCGGCAGTTGCCTTGGCGTGCATAAAGCAAGTAAAAAGGTATGGCAAGCAATTACTTTACTGTATGAAATTGGCAAAACGAATTATGATCATCCTTGTAACTATTTTATTGCTGTCAAGCATTACAATATTTTTTTATATGCGGTTGCCCAAATTTGGGAAAGCACCAAAAGGAGAACGGCTTGAGCGAATGGTACAATCTCCCAATTACAAAGAGGGACAATTCCAGAATCTCAGTGATACACCCAACTTAAGTGGAAACAGGTCCATGATAAAGGTTTTCTATAATCTCCTGTTCAAAAAGGCGCCACGCACAAAGCCGATAGATACAATTCCATCCTTGAAAACCGATCTTAAAAATCTACCCATCGCCAAAGATATTCTGGGCTGGTTTGGGCATTCCTCCTACTATTTGCAAGTTGATGGCATACGGTTTCTGATCGATCCTCTCTTTAGCGGTAACGCCTCGCCGATACCCCGATCGAACAAATCGTTCAAGGGAACAGATTCCTATTCGACCGATGATATGCCCAAAATTGATTATCTGTTAATCACCCACGATCACTACGACCATCTGGATTATCCCACGATAAAAAAGCTGAGATCAAAGATCGGGCATGTTGTCTGCGGTCTGGGTGTGGGCGCCCATTTCGAACATTGGAAATACAATCCGGCCATCATCACTGAAATGGACTGGAATGAAAAGATGACTCTTTCGGGTGGTATCACCTTGCACACCGCGCCGGCACGCCACTTTTCAGGAAGGACTTTCAACCGGAACAATACCCTTTGGCTGGCGTTTATCCTTCAGACAGGTGAGATGCAGCTCTATCTCGGTGGCGATGGTGGTTATGATACCCATTTTGCCGAAATCGGGGAAAAATTCGGCCAGTTTGATCTGGCCATCCTGGAGAACGGGCAGTATAACGAAGCGTGGCACACCATCCACCTGATGCCCAAAGAGGGGTTGCAAGCCGCCAAAGATTTAAATGCGAAGCGACTGTTCCCGGTCCATTCTTCCAAGTTCAAATTGGCCCACCACCCTTGGGACGAACCGTTGAAAACCATCACCGAACTGAACGAACAAGGAGAGCGGATATCGCTTGTGACTCCCAAGATTGGAGAAATTGTCTATCTGGATGACACTACACAGCTTTTCAGTAAATGGTGGGAAAAGGTGAATTAAAAAATGAATAATATTGCCTACTTTTGTCCCCGAAGACAATCAGATCCATTTGGTGCCAAACCCATCAGTTGAAATATTGCCTTTTTTTAAATTGATCATCGCTACTAAAATGGAAAGAAACAAAACAAGCCAATACACTTTCACCATTATTGTTCCGGTTTATAATGAAGTAGAGAACATCGGGCGGTTAGAAGAAAAGCTGCAACACTTCTTACCCCGATCGCTCTACCCTACTTGTGTGCTGTTTATTAACGACGGCTCAACCGACGGAAGTAAAGAAGAGATAGACACAATTTGTAGACGCAATCCCCATTTCTTCTATCTCAGTATGAAAGAAAATAGAGGACTGAGTGCTGCACTGAAAGCTGGGTTCGATTACTCTTTTTCTGAATTTGTGGGTTATATGGATGCTGACATGCAGACCGATGCCGACGACTTCAACCTGCTACTTCCCCATCTGGCCGAGTATGAACTGGTAACCGGCATACGGACCGATCGAAAAGATTCGTTTTTTAAGAACCTCCAATCGAAGATTGCCAACGGATATCGCCGAATGATGACCGGTGATGGCATATCCGATACCGGATGCCCGTTAAAAGTAATAGATACGACATATGCCAAGCGTATGCCCATGTTCAAGGGAATGCATCGCTTCTTGCCGGCGCTTATCCTTTTACAGGACGGAAAGGTAGCGCAAATTCCGGTGCGCCACTACCCACGTATAGCCGGACAATCGAAGTATCACTTGTGGAATCGCCTCACAGGACCCTTTATCGACTGTTTTGCCTACCGCTGGATGAAGAAACGCTATACCAATTACAGCATCAGCGACACCAATTTAGATTGATCTATGCAAGGGACTACAATCTGGGTTTATGCGATCGGCTTTCTGGCGCAGATTTTCTTCTCGGCACGCATACTCTACCAATGGGTCGTAACCGAAAAGGCCAAGAAGATACTCTCTCCCCCCTTATTCTGGATACTGAGTATTTTCGGCTCTTACCTGCTTTTTATCTATGGCGTACTCAGGAATGACTTTGCCATTATCTTTGGACAATTTATCGCATACTACATCTATCTCTGGAACCTCAACATGCAAGGGATATGGAAACGACTGCATCTATCGGTAAAAACTGTCCTTCTGGCAACCCCGATTGTGGCAGCAGCTTATCTGGTACGGGATATGGAGGTCTTCACCACCCTCTTCTTCAGGCAAAAAGATATCCCTTTCTGGTTGCTGATCTTCGGTTCAGCGGGACAGCTACTTTTTACATTCCGATTCATCTACCAATGGATCTACTCTGCCCATCGTCACCAATCTCTGTTACCGATTGGCTTTTGGATTATCAGCTTGTTGGGTTCGGGAATTATTGTCACATATGGGATCATTCGACACGACCCTGTCCTTATATTGGGACAATCAGTCGGTTTCGTGGCTTATGTACGTAATATTATGATTGGCCTGCAAATTAGAAAATGATGCGGATGAAAACAAAATATTTCTATCTCTTCTGGTTCATAGCGCTGCTTCCGCTGATGATTCTACGCGACTACACGCCCAATAACGAGTTGCGCTACCTGAGCATTATAGATGAAGCGTTGCATAACGGCAATTTCTTCACCTTCACCCTGGATGGAGAGATCTATGCCGACAAACCGCCCCTCAGCTTCTGGTTGATGATGCTCGGTAAAACAGTGCTTGGCGGCCATCGGATATGGTACCTGTCGCTCTTATCATTTATACCGGCTCTGGTAGTACTGGTGGTGATGGAGAAATGGATGAGAAGAGAAAAATCTTTCCCCTATCAACCTGATGCGTTACTGATGCTGATGACCGGAGGATTCTTCCTGGCACTGACCATTACTATCCGGATGGATATGTTGATGGTGATGTTTATCACACTTTCACTCTACACTTTTTTCAAGATTTATAGTGGTGAAGGGAGAAAACGAGACAGTTATCTCTTTCCGTCATATCTCTTTCTGGCTCTTTTCTCAAAAGGGCCTGTCGGCATACTGGTGCCGCTACTCTCCACACTGCTGTTTTTGCTCTACAGGGGAAAAATCGGTATCTGGAAGCAATACTGGGGTTGGAGAACCTGGCTAATACTTCTTTTGGGATGCGGTATCTGGTTCACAGGCGTTTATATAGAAGCGGGAGAGGTTTATCTCAATAATCTGTTAGTGCATCAGACAGTAGGAAGAGGAGTGAACGCTTTCCATCATAAGTCGCCTTTCTATTACTACGCCATTGCGATCTGGTATTCACTGGCTCCCTGGATGTTTTTATCCGTGGGGTTGATTATTGCCGGGGTGGTTCGTAAAAAAATCCAAACCGAAACGGAGAAATTTTTTCTTACTGTTATTCTTACTACACTGGTAATGTTATCACTAATCAGCTCCAAACTGGCCGTCTATATGCTCCCAGCCATACCATTTATGATCTATCTCTCAGCCATGCTTCTCAATAAATTCGATGAAAAAAATACCTGGTTGCGGTTTTCGGTAGCGCTGCCCGCTCTTATTTTCGCAGTAACACTGCCGGCTCTTTTCTATATAAGAAAAATTGATGAAATCTCCTATATCGCTGTACCGTTAGTCTACGTAGCGGCCACCGTTCTCTCTCTCGGCGGAGTCACCGTCTTATTTCTTTTATTCCGGGAAAAAGCACTCCGCAGCTCTATCCGGGTGATGACTTTCTCCCTCTTATTGACTATCTTTATCGCCGGATTGGCCATGCCACAACTTAACCCCTATATGGGATGGAGTAAATTGTGCGGGGAAGCAATCCGGATTGCAGAAGAAAAAGGCATCTCCGAGTACTATGTATATAAAATTTCGCGTCCGGGAAGCATGGATGTCTTTCTAAATAAAGAGGTGATTGTAGCTTCCGAAGAAGATATAGTCAACCAGAGAATGTCAGGGAAACTACTTTTACTGCCGGAAAAGGCGGTATTGAGAAACAACGATATTCAGGCTGCCATAATGGGCAAGGAACAATATAAGACGGGGCCATACCTGATTGTTATTTTTTAATCGAACGGATATGAAAATATTGGTCACCGGAGCCGCCGGATTTATCGGCTTTCACGTCGTACAGGAATTGATCCGACAGGGATTTGATGTTGTCGGCCTGGATAACATCAACTCCTATTACGATATCCGGCTAAAATATGCACGATTGGCCGAGACAGGAATCGCGCAAGAAAAAATAAGAATGGGTGAATGGGTAAAAAGCGATAGATATCCCACCTACCGTTTCATCCGGCTCGACCTGACAGATAGAGAAGGAGTTCATACGCTCTTTTGCGAAGAGAATTTCACCCATATTCTTCACTTCGCAGCACAAGCGGGAGTCAGATACTCCCTCGAAAATCCACTTTCGTACATCAATTCCAATATAGTAGGATTTACCCATCTACTGGAAGCATGCCGAGCCCACCCTGTCCAACATCTGCTTTACGCCAGTTCCAGCAGTGTGTATGGCGACGACACTCCCATACCCTATAATGAATCGGCCCGGACCGATCATCCCGTAAGCCTTTATGCCGCAACGAAAAAAGCAAATGAGCTCTTGGCTTATGCCTACAGTAAACTCTACGGAATAGCGGCAACCGGTATCCGTTTTTTCACGGTCTATGGCCCCTGGGGGCGCCCCGACATGGCTCCATGGATATTTTTATCGGCCATCACCGAAGGGAGGCCTATCAAGGTATTCAACAACGGTAAGATGCAGCGCGACTTCACCTATATTGATGATATTGTGGAAGGGATACTCAAAATTGCACCTCTCCCTCCGCGCTCCAAAATACCCAATATGGTATATAATATGGGCTGTGCATCACCCGTACAGCTAATGGATTTCATTCGTATTATAGAAGAAGTTACCGGCAAACGAGCCGTCAAAGAGATGACCGACATGCAACCCGGAGATGTGGTATCCACTTATGCCGACACATCATTACTCGAACAAGAATTTGGATACAGACCCCACACATAAGTTGAATCCGGCATCAGAAATTTTCACGAATGGTTCAAAAAAAATAACCGAAAATAGAATGAGTCCATAATCTGCCTATTCTTCCTCGTAGTAGGCAAATTTTCAGTTTTTTGTCGCAAATAATTTTATCAAACCGAAAATATATGCTACTTTTGTAAACCTGTTAAAAAGATGGGTTTTAGGGAGGTTCTTCGTCATGTTGAACAGGCTGAAATAAGGTATAAAGACCTACATAAGGCTAAAATAGATAATATGAATCCTTTTAACAAATAAAAATTCAATAAAGTTATGATTAAAGTAGGTATTAATGGGTTTGGCCGTATCGGACGTTTGGTTTTCCGTGCTGCACAAAACAGGAATGATATCCAGATTGTGGGTATCAATGACTTGCTCGATGTTGATTACATCGCTTATATGTTAAAATACGACACGGTCCACGGTCAGTTTAACGGATCAATCGAAGTGAAAGAGGGAAACTTAGTGGTAAACGGCAATACAATCCGTGTATCTGCTGAAAGAAACCCGGCCGACCTGAAATGGGATGCCGTAGGTGCTGAATATGTAGTTGAATCTACCGGTTTGTTCCTTTCTAAAGATAAAGCGCAAGGTCATATCGACGCTGGTGCAAAATATGTGGTGATGTCGGCTCCTTCTAAAGACGACACCCGCATGTATGTGACCGGTGTAAATGAAAACACATATACCAAAGGCGAACAGTTCGTTTCGAACGCTTCTTGTACTACCAACTGCCTGGCACCCATTGCCAAAGTGCTGAATGACAAATTCGGTATCGAAGAGGCATTGATGACTACCGTACATGCCACAACTGCCACCCAAAAGACAGTTGACGGTCCTTCCGCAAAAGACTGGAGAGGTGGACGTGCAGCTTCAGGCAACATTATCCCTTCTTCTACCGGAGCTGCCAAAGCTGTAGGTAAAGTAATTCCCGAGCTGAATGGGAAACTCACCGGCATGGCATTCCGCGTTCCTACCCTGAACGTTTCGGTGGTAGATTTGACTGCCCGCCTGAAAAAAGGGACCTCCTACGAAGAGGTATGCGCAGCCATGAAAGAAGCTTCGGAGGGTGAATTGAAAGGTATTTTGGGTTATACAGACGAAGATGTGGTATCAAGCGACTTCATTGGCGATACACGTACTTCCATTTTCGATGCAAAAGCCGGTATTCAACTCAGTCCTACTTTCGTAAAAGTGGTAAGCTGGTACGACAATGAATGGGGATATTCCAATAAAGTACTGGAACTGATCGCTCACATGGCAGAAGTAAACGGATAACAATCACGTTTTATACTTATATTAGAAGCGTCTCCATAAGGGGGCGCTTTTTTTGTATCATCTTTTTTCAGAAGCCTCCTCCTCTTCGCGCTACGCTCCGAAGCATAAAAAAAAGCCGGACAACAATTGTTCGACTCTTTCATCAACATATACCGGTATTTTTATTCCGGATGAATTGATTCTGTGGGACATACTTCTGCGCAAGAACCACAATCTGTACATACTTCGGGGTCAATTACATAAATATCACCTTCCGAAATAGCATCAACCGGACATTCATCGATGCATGTGCCACAAGCAATACAACTGTCATCAATTACGTAAGCCATAATAATAGTAAAAAAATTGTTGTTATAATTATTCTATATTGCCACAAAGATAATCAGTTTTTTTCTAATACAAAAGATGTCTTTGATAAAACACAATAATCGGCGGAGAAAAACGTTTAGATAGCGCATGATAAAAAAGGTAATATATCTTCTCCTATTGCTTCTGGCTTCAGGAAATACCTATGGGCAGCATCATAAGTTACAACACCGTCCTTATGCTGATCAGCGGCAATTCCCCCTGGGTTTTACTCTCGGATTACATACGCAAGATCTATTGTTAACCCAATCGGGGTTTATCAATGAAAATGGAGAAGCCTGGTTTTCAGAGATTCCCATTTACTCACCAGGGTTCACAGTCGGCATCATCGGAGATATCTATCTCAACAGGTTCATGAACCTTCGGGCAATACCCTCTCTTTACTTGGGCGAAAAAAAAATTGTATTCAAGGAACAATCATCAGGCGAAGAATATAGTACCCATATCCGGAATAATTATATTTCCCTACCTCTCCACCTGAAAATATCGGCCGACCGGATCAATAATTTCCGACCTTATCTGTTGATAGGAGGTTATGGCAGTCTGGAATTGGCCTCCACTAAAAATCAGGCTGTGTTGTTAAAACCTTATGATACAGGAATTGAGTTGGGTGCCGGATGCGACTTTTATCTACCTCTTTTTAAACTTTCTCCAGAATTAAAACTGAGTTTCGGGCTGAAGGATATACTGGAAAAAGAGAGAAGCGACCTCAAAGAGGATGATCTACGGAAATATGCCAACTCTCTGTCGAAAGCCGTCCAACGAATGATCACACTCAGTTTCCACTTCGAATGAACCTATTTCCAACTCCAACCTCTTTCAACAGCTGAAAAAGTTTTTTTCGTTTTGAAATAGAAATCAATTAAAATGCTCTTTCCGTATTGTGTAGGGATTATCTCCTTGACTGCCTTCCGCAGGTTCTCTTGCCGTATCGATTTATAAGAGGAGCGCATCTTCAGGAAATCGACATAAGCATCGATCACCGACCAAGCACTTCTGAAATTGGCATGCAGCAAAAGGCGCAAACAAGCAAGGATATCAAAGAAAAATCGTAAGGTAAACGTGGAATAGAATAACCGTTGCGGTATATTTTTATAAATCATCAACAAATTATTTCGGAAATTCAGGTACATCTTTTTCGGATTATCCTGACTTAATGATGCGCCACCCACATGATAGACTACCGATGTGGGGATGCACACCACCTTCCTGTCTCGTGCATTCAAGCGCCAGCAAAGGTCTATCTCCTCCATATGAGCAAAAAAACGGTCATCTAACCCTCCTGCTTCAATATACTCTTTCTGCCTGATACAGAGGGAAGCACCCGTCGCCCAAAAAATCGGTATCACCGTATCATACTGACCTCGATCTTCTTCCACTTCACTCAATATTCTTCCTCTGCAGAAAGGATAACCATAACGGTCGATAAATCCACCTGACGCACCGGCATACTCAAACCGTCCCTTTTCTTTGTAATCACGAATTTTCGGCTGCACTGCCGCCACTTCAGGATGTGCATCCATATAAGAAACCATAGGTTGTATCCAATCCGGCGTAGTCTCTACATCGGAGTTGAGCAGCACCACATATTCGGAATCTATCTGCTGCAATGCCCTGTTATAACCTTCGGCAAAACCATAATTCTTCTCCAACACAATCACCGGTAGTTCCGGATAGTATCTCCGGAGGAACTCCTGTGAATCATCGCTTGAATGATTGTCTGCTACAATCACATTGCACTCATCACTCAATGAATGTTGCAGCACTGAAGGGAGAAACTGCTCCAGCAACTTCCGTCCGTTCCAATTTAATATTACTACAGATGTTTTCACTAATCAAAAAATAAAATAAAGAATGAAAAATGAAGAGCAAAAATCGTTGAATTGTTTCATCGTCATTGCCTCCCGAAGATCGGGATTTACAAATCAGTAAATTATCATTACTTTCCGATAAATCGGAACAAGTTGCCCCAATCCATCGGGATCAATAAATCAACCAACCGGTTTCTTAAATTTCCATCGGTCATGCGACCACAAGTAATAGGCTGGTTCCCTCATAGTGGTCTCTTCCAACCTCCTCATGTAGCGCTCCATGATGCTATTTTCAGCCTCTTCGCTCGCATCGGGCGTAATCACAAAAAATTTACCTGTATAATGTCCTCTTTTTACTTTTTTTATATCTAAATAGATAACAGAATTGCCCAGTCGGCGTGCTATTTTTTCCATACCGGTCTGAACGGGTGTCTGCTGATTCATAAAGGAGGTCCAATATTTCTCTTGTCGTGGGGCTGGCCGTTGATCGTTAAGGAAACCGATTACCATTATTTTTTCCTGTTTCTGCACGCGGATCATCTGCCGGATGACACTTTGCATCTCAATGGGTGTGGCGTTGAAATGGCTCCGCGTCTTTAAGAAGAGATGGTTGAACGCATTGGAATGTAATTTTTTATAGACAAATCCCAACTCAATCTCATTGGCCAGATGTAGCCCGACAGAGGTAACCCATTCCCAGTTTCCATAATGGCCAAGGCTTACCACACAAGATTTTCCATTGGATGTCAGCCGGTCAATTATCTCCGGATTTTCGAACTTCATCCGCTTCCCTATCTCCTCATCACTCAGGCGAAGCGTCTTGACAGTCTCTACAAAGTAATCACACAGGTGGCGATAGAATTTCCTCTCTATGGTCTCAATACTTTTCACAGACTTCTCGGGAAAAGCATTTTTTAGATTTTTCCTTACGATCTTTCTTCTGTACCTTACCACATAATAGGCAAACAGGTAAAGAATATCGGAGAGAAAATAGAGCACCCTAAATGGCAACAACGCATGCAGATATGTTACCGCATATAATAGCGTTCCTCCTATTCCCTTTTTATTTCCTTCGCTATACATTAAATAATTGCTTTCATTGCCATTTCATCTTCATCGTAGGCACCTACTTCCACCTCTATAACCCTGTTCACAAGCGATGCATCATAATCGGCATACATTTTCAGATAATTTTCGGTAAACCCATGCATTTTCTCACCCCGTTTTGTGTGTTCAAACAGCACCTTTTTCCGGCTCCCCTCTTGTGAGAGATAAAAATCCCGCAACCGTTCATCCGAGAGATCCAGGAGGGTTTTGCTGCGAGCATGTTTCGTCTTAGGGTCTACTACATGATCGATATGCAAAGCAGCGGTGCCAGGACGTTCGGAATAGGTAAATACATGTAATTGCGAAAAATCGATGGAGTGGATAAATGCCTCTCCCTCGGCAAAAAAATCATCAGTCTCACCCCTTACACCCACTATCACATCCACACCGATAAAAGCATGGGGAAGAATCTGTTTGATCTTCTCCACTTTGTGGCGGAAGAGCATCGTGTCATATCTCCGTTTCATCAGATTCAACACGACATCGCTACCCGATTGCAGCGGCATATGAAAATGAGGGGCAAAACGATTCGACCGGGCTACGAAGTCGATAATCTCGTCCGATAACAAATTCGGCTCAATGGATGAGATACGGTAGCGCTCCACACCCTCCACCCTATCCAACTCTTTGATGAGATCCAGAAAAGTCTCTTTGGTAGTATGGCCAAAATCACCGATATTTACACCGGTAAGGACACTCTCTTTCCCTCCCTCTTCTACAACCTGCTCGGCCTGCCGCAC
>JAAYFR010000373.1 GCA_012728155.1 Bacteroidales bacterium
ATCATTGCATACGACATTATAAGACCTGATACAAAAATTACAGATCCCGAATTCTTTGCTGGTAATGAGCTTGCAACGAAGCAACTGCAAAAGGGAGGATATCGATTAGCGCACGTTCTAAATACCATTTTCGGTAAATAATTGATACAAATAGTACAGTTTTTCTATTTGTTTTTAACTTCGAAACATCATCAGTAAGATATCAATATAAACTATCATATATTATGAACTTCATTGTAAAAACGATTTTCAAAATGAGAAAAATAGTTTTCTTTCTTACGATTATTTTCACTGCTCTACTTTTAAATGCTTGTTCTAATCCGTCTACCCTCACCCTATCGGAAAAAGGAGAAGCACAATACGTGATCCTCCTTCCGGATGCACCATCGCCTGTGGAAGTGACTGCTGCCAGTGAATTAAAAAAACATCTCGATGAGATCACCAACGCCAATTTCAGCATTGTCCGCGAGTCGGAGGTCGACAGGTCGCAACCGCTATTGGTTGTGGGAAACTCATCTATTGCCAGATCTCTTCTCCCTGATATAGACGCCACGCAGTTGCCCTACGACGGAATCGTAGTGGAAACCATAGGGAAAGATATCATCATGCTGGGACATCCCGATAGAGGCACCCTGTATGCGGTAAACACCTTCCTTGAAGAGGGCGCCGGAGTTCGCTGGTGGACATCCACCGAATCCTATATCCCCAAGGCAAAAAAACTGAAAGTACCCCCGCTGCACATTCATCACGCTCCCCATCTTACATACAGGGAAGCTTTCTACAAAGACGCACTCAAAGACGAAGCTTTTGCCGTACGTATGAAATGTAACGGCGACTTTTCTAAAATTTCACCCGAATATGGAGGATACCACAAATTCCAATATTTTGTACACTCTTTCTATACCATTATGCCACCCCGGGATTATTTTGACAAGCATCCGGAGTGGTATAGTATGATCGACGGGGAACGTACTTCGCACCATGCGCAGCTCTGCCTGTCTAACGATGCCATGCGGGAGGAATTCACCAAAAATGTATTGAACACCCTTCGTACCACCCCGGATATAGATTTCATTTCGATCAGCCAAAACGACAGTGGCGAAGATGGAAGAAGTTGCCAGTGTGATGCTTGTCAAGCCATCGTCAACGAAGAAGGGAGCGAATCGGGACCGGTCATCCGGTTTGTGAATGCTGTGGCCGAAGAGATAGAGAAAGAGTTTCCCCATATCTGGGTAGAAACACTCGCCTATCGATATACCCGCACCGCTCCTCTAAAAGTCAAACCCCGCAAGAATGTAGTCGTGCGCCTTTGTACCATTGAATGTTCGTTTTCCGAACCCTTGGGGGAAGGGGAGCAAAACAAGGCATTGAGGGATGATATGGAAGCATGGAGCAAAATTGCGGACAATCTTTTCGTGTGGGATTACGTGACCAATTTTGTATGGTACATGCTGCCCCACCCCAATTTACATCTCCTTGCCGACAACGTCCGCTTTTTTATAGAAAACAACACGATCGGACTCTTCGAGCAAGGCGATCTCTATTGTGATGCGGGCGACTTTGTAAGGATGCGCAATTGGGTTATCTCCCGCTTGATGTGGAATCCCGATCTCGATGAAAACCGGCTCATTGATGAATTCCTCACGGGATATTATGGAGAGAAGGCGGCTCCCTATCTGCGACAATATTGGGAGCTTCTCTCTCACAATGCAAAAGAATCGGATGTTTTCCTGAGTTGTTACATGAATGACACCTCCGGCTGGCTGACCGTTCCAGTTTACACTCAAGCGGTATCACTGATGGAAAAGGCGAT
>JAAYFR010000037.1 GCA_012728155.1 Bacteroidales bacterium
CATTGCTTCGTGATACTTTATTGCCGAAGTTGATGAGTGGGGATATAAAAATTAATAAACGATGGACGAGTTAATGACAAAACGATTAGCAATAATAAAGCAATTATATAAATTAGGTGTAAGCCAATCATATGATTCAGAACCTATAAATGGTTTCTGCTTGCTATCTTTTCACGACAGTGTTGAAATGTTTATGAAATTATGTGCAGAATCAAAAGGTAAAAAGATAAAGAGAGACACAAGCTTTGGAGATTATTTCAGAGAAGTATCCGGACTATCTGGTGAGGCAGAAATGAGTAATTTAAATAATCGCCGAGTAGCACTAAAGCATTATGGCTCTCTGCCTTCCAAATTAGATGTAGAAATCAGTAGAGTAAATGTTACTACATTTTTCCAAAACAATACACCTACCTTTTTTAATATTGAATTCAACGATATCTCTCTAATATCGTTGGTCAAATATGACTCGGTAAAGGAATATCTGCAATCTGCATTAGATAATCTAAACAACGGAAATAATGAATCTTCTATCATAAATTCTCAGATTGCATTTAAAGAGCTTCTTTTTTGTTATGAAGAAGACAAAAGATATCAATGGAATTCTCCTTTTAAAATTTGCGAGGATTTTTCGTTTTCAGATAGCCGAAGTCTGAGAAGTATTGGCTTAGGTTTTGATTTTGAAAGTTTTGTAGATAAAGTTCAAAAATCAATAATTAATTTGGACAATATATCCAAAGTGTTAGGATTTGGATTGGATTTTAAAAAATATGCTAAATTTAAGATCATGGAGCCTGATATAACTGTTTGGCATGAAGAAGGTGGGAGAACCTACGAAACAATGAAAAATGATAGAATAAACTATAATAAAAAAAATACCGAATTTTGCTTTGATTTTGTAATAGAATCATCGTTAAAACTGCAAGAGTTTGATTTCGATATAAATGAACTATATATTGCTCATGAGAATAACAAACGAACAAGCTGAATACCTCTTAAAGCTCCCCAAAAAAGTGGTTAAGAATGACACTCTTTTGGAAAAACTAAGTATTGATCAGCACTTCCCGTTTAGCATGCGCTTAGAACTAGTATCGGAAAGCGATGATGAGTTTACTTTTCTGTGGGAAATTCAGCAAAGTAAGAAAAAAAGCATTAGAGTAAGTTTCCATTGTCAGGAGAATGACAGTAAGACGGGATTGCTACGAATAGACTATAACAGTGGGCATAAAAATCCAGAAGTTATATCGGAATTTCTGCCTGAGAAATTTCATCCTTTTGCAGGAAAATGTTTTTCTAACGACGAACACCATATACATTACCATGTACAAGGCTATAAGTCGCTTGCATGGGCTATACCTCTGGCTAACGATGAGTTTGAAATCAAAGATTTAGATGATGGTGCCGAATTTAATACTACTTTTGCAAGGATAATTAAATCGTTTGCAAAAATAGTGAATGTTGAGACAGAGATCACAGTAAATACTTTACTACTATGAATTGGATTGATAACAGCATAAAAGAATATTATGATTGGTTGCGTGATAAGACCATTGTAAGTAAAGATGAACAAACCGGCTGGAGCTCTATTACCACTCCTTTTCTTGGTCTGTTTAATGATAATATTGAGATATACGCAAAGTTGGAAAACGGAAAGTTGATCTTATCGGATGATGGAGTGACTTTAGCTAATCTTGAACTTGCCGGAGCCTCTGTTTTACGTTCTCCGAAACGTAAAGAGTGGCTCGAGATGATTTTCCTGAATTATGGCATTGCGATTAATGATAAGGAATTACAAGTAATAGGCACAGAAAAAGATTTTCATCAGAAGAAACACAATCTGATTTGTGCAATTTCTGAAATCTCTGATATGGCTATGATGGCAAAGCACATGGTTTCTTCTCTCTTTAGAGAAGACGTAAAGGCTTATTTGGATGAGCAAAATATTATTTATACTCCTCAATTTATCGCGAAGGGAACCACTGGTATTGATTTTACTTTTGATTTTCAAATTGCAGGCCGGCAAAGAGAACTCGTTATAAAGTCCTTTAATTCTTTGAATAAAATCAATGTGCCGAATTTTCTTTTTGGGTGGGAATATATTAAACCTGCTCGGGAAAAAGTTTCTGGAAAAGAATTGAAGGGTTTAGCTATTGTCAATAATGTTGATAAGGTAGTAAAACAGGAGTATCTGGACGCATTGGAAAGTAAAGGGGCAACATATATTCTTTGGGAACAACGCCACCAAACTGAAATGTTGGAAAAGCTAATAGCATAGTTATGTCAAAAATCACCGAATCCCAAATAGAAGCATTTGCCATAGAATTACTCCAAAAGCAAGGCTATCAATACATCTACGCTCCAGACATCGCTCCTGACGGAGAAACACCGGAGCGTGAAAGCTATGAGCAAGTGATATTGGTGGAACGTTTGCGTAGAGCGGTACGTCGTATAAATTCGTCTATTCCTCTCGATCAACAGGAAGAAGCTATCCGAGAGATTCAACGTATTGCCTCTCCCGAACTGATAGCAAACAATGAAACATTTCACCGTTATTTGACGGAAGGGATTCCGGTGAGCTATCATCAAGATGGTGACGAACGTGGAGATTTGGTTTGGCTGGTTGATTTTCAGAATCCCTTGAATAACGATTTTGTGGTAAGTAATCAATTTACAGTGATAGAAGGGAACCATAATAAACGCCCTGATGTGTTGTTATTTGTCAATGGGCTGCCTTTGGTGTTAGTCGAATTGAAAAATGCGGCAGACGAGAACGCTACTATACAATCCGCTTTTCGACAGATAGAAACTTACAAAACGCAGATTCCTTCGTTGTTTACATACAATGCCTTGTTAATCATATCCGACGGATTGGAAGCCAAAGCAGGTTCACTTTCTGCCGGATTGAGTCGTTTTTTAGCTTGGAAATCGGCGGACGGAAAAGCGGAAGCCTCTCATTTGGTCAGTCAATTGGAAACCTTGGTTACCGGAATGCTTAACAAGGAAACCTTACTTGATTTGATTCGTCATTTTATTGTATTCGAAAAATCAAAACAAGAAGACCCTAAAACAGGAATTGTCACCATCAATACGGTTAAGAAAGTGGCAGCCTATCACCAATATTATGCAGTAAACAGAGCAGTAGAATCCACACTTAGGGCTTCAGGATATGTGAAAAAGAAACAACCGGATAATACACTTAGTGAACCTCCGGTCAGTTATGGCTTGCCGGGAGTGGAAAAGCAACCCATTGGCGACCGTAAGGGAGGGGTTGTTTGGCATACGCAAGGTAGTGGAAAATCTTTGTCTATGGTGTTTTATGCAGGGAAATTGGTATTGGCAATGGATAATCCTACGATTGTGGTGATTACCGACCGTAACGATTTGGATGATCAGTTGTTTGATACATTTGCAGCTTCTAAGCAATTATTGAGGCAAACACCCATACAAGCTGAGAATCGTTCTCATTTGAAAAAATTATTGAAAGTCGATTCCGGTGGTATCGTGTTTACCACCATACAAAAATTTAATCCTGATGAAGGTAATGTATTTGACATACTGTCCGAACGTGAAAATATTGTAGTCATTGCCGACGAAGCACATCGTACTCAATATGGTTTTAAAGCAAAGACGGTAGATGATAAAAATGAAGCGGGTGATGTTATTGGCAAGAAAACGGTTTACGGATTTGCCAAATATATGCGAGATGCCTTGCCTAATGCAACGTATTTGGGTTTTACGGGTACACCGATTGAAAGTACGGATGTAAATACACCCAAGATATTCGGTAATTATGTCGATATATACGATATAGCACAAGCAGTAGAAGATGGCGCAACCGTCCGGATTTATTACGAAAGCCGTTTGGCAAAAGTAAATCTGAGTGAGGAGGGGCGGCAGTTAATCGAAGAACTTGATAGCGACTTGGAACAGGAAGACCTGACGGACACACAAAAGGTTATTGCCAAATGGACGCAACTGGAAGCGCTTGTAGGAAGTGCGAATCGCATAAAGAAAATAGCCGGCGATATTGTCAATCACTTTGAAGAACGTCAATCTGTGTTTGAAGGCAAAGCAATGATTGTCTCCATGAGTCGTCGCATTGCGGCTGAATTGTATGATGCAATTATTGCCATAAGGCCCGAGTGGCATTCTGACGACTTGAATAAGGGGGTGATTAAGGTCGTCATGACGACAAGCTCATCCGATGGACCCAAGATAGCAAAGCACCATACCACAAAAGAGCAGCGTCGCAGGTTGGCTGAACGGATGAAATCACCTGAAGATGAATTGAAATTAGTTATTGTTCGCGATATGTGGCTTACGGGCTTTGATGCTCCGTGTATGCATACGCTCTATATCGACAAGCCCATGAAGGGGCACAACCTGATGCAGGCTATCGCTCGTGTCAACCGTGTATATAAAGATAAACCCGGCGGATTGGTTGTAGACTATCTGGGTATTGCCTCCGATTTAAAGAAGGCCCTTTCGTTCTATTCCGATTCCGGCGGTAAAGGTGATCCGGCCATTGCCCAAGAGCAAGCGGTTGCCTTAATGCTTGAGAAATTAGAAGTGATATCCAATATGTTTCACGGTTTCTCTTATGAGGATTATTTTGAAGCGGATACGTCGAAGAAGCTAAACACGATACTCGCAGCCGAAGAATATATTTTAGGATTAGAGGAGGGCAAGAAGCGGTTTATAAATGAAGTTACAGCACTGTCGAAGGCATTTGCGATAGCCATTCCACATGACCAAGCGATGGATGTGAAAGAGGAGGTTGCTTTTTTTCAAGCGATAAAAGCTCGCCTTGCTAAATTTGACAGTAGCGGAGGCGGACGTTCAAATGAAGAATTGGAAACGACCATTCGTCAGGTAATCGATAATGCCTTAGTTAGCGAACAAGTAATTGATATTTTCGATGCTGCCGGATTGAAGAAACCTGACATTTCTATTCTATCCGAGGAGTTTTTGTTGGAACTAAAAGGTATGGAACATAAAAACATAGCCCTCGAAGTCCTCAAAAAAATACTTAACGATGAAATTAAGAATCGTGCAAGGAAAAACTTAGTCAAGGGTAAATCATTCATGGAAATGTTAGAAAACTCCATTAAGAAATACCACAATAAAATACTTACTGCTGCCGAAGTTATTGAAGAACTCATTGCATTAAGCAAAGATATAACAGCTATGGACAATGAGGCAAAAGCAATGGGATTGACTGATTTTGAATATGCTTTTTACACTGCTGTTGCCGATAATGAAAGCGCCAGAGAACTGATGCAGCAAGACAAACTACGAGAGTTGGCTGTTGTCCTTACCGAAACAATACGAAATAACGCTTCTATTGACTGGACAATCAAAGAAAGTGTAAAAGCAAAAATGAAAGTATCTGTAAAACGATTACTTCGAAGATTTGGCTATCCACCCGATATGCAAATGCTGGCAACAGAAACTGTATTGAAGCAAGCTGTAAAGATTGCCGATGAATTGACAAGAAACAAGTAGAAATGACATGAAAATCTTCCAACAAAACAAAAACGAACTGAAAGGCTTAAAAGAAAAGCCTTTTAAACTCGAAAAAGAGATTCAGACAATCGTTGAAAATAACTTGGAGCAGATATCCGGTTATACATTCATCAAGTCTGAGTTTAGCATAAAGAGCAATCGTATTGACACGCTGGCTTTTGATGAAGAAAACCGCTCGTTTGTACTTATTGAATACAAGCGTGATCGGAACTACAGTGTGGTCGATCAGGGTGTTTCTTATCTCAACTTGATGTTGGAATACAAAGCTGACTTTATTATTGAATACAACGAATCGCAGAAGAATAATCTCAAGCGTAATGATGTGGACTGGTCGCAAAGCAAAGTCATATTTATAGCTCGTTCGTTTACAGATTTCCAGCGACAGTCGTCGAATTTCAAGGATCTCCCTATTGAGCTTTGGGAAATAAAGCGTTTTGAGAATGAGATTATTGTCATTAATCCGATAAAGAAATCACAGTCGGCACCCAGCATCAAGCAAGTGCAGACAAAGGAAGAATCAACTATCGGAAAAGTGGTTGATGAGATAAAAGTATATACGGAAGAAGACCATTTAGCTGGTAAATCTGAAGAAATAATCGAATTATATGAGACATATAAGCATGCGATCTTGAATTTAGCGACTGACATAGAGATCTTTCCGAAAAAACTGTATATTGCATTCAAAAAAGATAAAAACCTCGCCGACATCCATGTGCAACAAAAGGGATTGAAAATATGGATTAATATGCATAAAGGCGATTTGGATGATCCTAAAAAAATAACCAATGACGTATCTCGCAAAGGTCATTGGGGAAATGGAGACTATGAAGTGACTGTATCCGACACGCAAAATATGGAATACATCATGAGTTTGATAAAACAAGTAATAGCTTGAATGTAATATGATCACCAAACAAGAAATACTTCAACTCCTCGCCGATACCGAATGTCATAGTGTAGAGCGGACAACGTCCAAAAATGATATGGATAAATTTTGTCAGGCGATATGTGCTTTTTCCAATAAAATGAGAACATTAATACTATTTATACTTACATCTTTTTTAATTGGGTGCACTTCGTCCCAAACTGAAAAAACAATCGAAGTTGCATTCACAGAGGATATAAGCGACTATACTCCTTTGGTCAAGGATATTTTAGAATCAAATCCTAAGGGTAATATTAAAATAAAGTTCGGAGATGGAACTTATAAATTTTATCCTGAAAAGGCTTATGAAAAATACATAACAATATCCAATAACGATAATGGGGTAAAGAGAATAGTATTCCCTATGCAAAATATGCAGAATGTGACGATAGAGGGTTCCGAGAATACATGTTTCATGTTCCATGGAGAGCTGGTTCCATTTTTCTTAGATAAAAGTAATAATATTAATATCTCAAATATAGATATTGATTATGATTTTTCTTTTGTGTTGGAAGGACTTGTCATTGCCAATAATAAAGCAGAGAATAGTTTTGATCTGAAAATAGACAAAGATACTCCCTATGAGATACGGAACAATAGACTATTCTTCAAAGGATATGATTGGGAAATTGGTTTAGGTGAGAATATAGTCTTCGATTCGGAGACACGCTCTCCGATATATTACACTTCGAAGTTCGAACTAGGTAATAACCAGAATATTGACGCTAAGGAGATCGAAGGTGGTATAGTTCGTCTATCCGGTTTTACGTCTGCAGATGTTCCTCCTGTAGGATCTGTCTATACGGATAAAGGACCTCATGGGAAAAACAGAAAAATCCCAGGGTTTGCCATTCAAAGATCATCAGATATCAACCTTAAAGGCATTCGGATATTCAGAGCCGGGGCTATGGCATTAATCGCTGAAAAGTCTAACAATATTACACTTGATTCATACCAAGTAAAAGTGAGGGATGGTCTAAACAAAATGCTATCGGCATCGGCCGATGCTACACATTTTGTAAATTGCAGCGGTTTGATAAAAATGAATAATTGCGTTTTCCAAAGTATGCTCGATGATGCTACAAACGTTCATGGCACGTATATGTATGTTACAGAATTTATCAGCGAAAATGAAGTTGCACTTTCGTTTGGTCATTATCAGCAAGAAGGGTTTCAATTCGGCGAGCCGGGAGATACTATTCTTTTTGTCGACAGATCGAATATGATGCCTCTTGCCAAGTTTGCAGTGAAAGAAATAAAGCAGATTGACGAGAATCACTATATCCTGACAACAGACAAAGACATCAGTGCTTATAAGGATATGTCGATTGCCGTTGATAATATATCGCATTATCCGGATCTCGAAATCACTAATTGCTCGGTCAGATATAATAGAGCCAGAAGCTTATTAATATCGACATCGGGAAAGGTAAACATTGAAAATAATTACTTTGCATCGATGATGGCCGGAATCCGAATTTGTGGTGATGCTAATTATTGGTTCGAATCGGGACGTGTTAGCGATGTAACTATAAAAAACAATACATTCGAAGATTTAGGCAAGGGAGGACACAGTCCGCAAGCTATTCTACAGATCGACCCCGTTATACCAAAGGAAAATAGGAAGGATGGTATCTTTCATGGAAAAATAGTTTTTGAAAATAATACAATAAAAACTTTTGATAATCAAGTGATATATGCACTTAGTGTAGATACTTTGATAATCAGAGGGAATAAATTTGAGGACTCGAAAACACATTCCGCCATCTATCCGGATTTGTCTGTAATTGATGCTCAATATTGCAAGAACATTGTGATTGAGAATAATGATTTCAGTAATTGGAAAAACAATTTTTCTTTCAGTATTGTCGAATGTACGAACGTGGAAGGTTCTGATATCAAAAAGAATGAAATCAAAGAAAACCCGAACAAGTATTTCTACGAAAACTAATAAGGTATGAGAGATAATTATCTATCAAAACTTAAAAATATATCTATTGTCTTTTTGTTTACTTTATTTGTAAGTTATAATACTTCGTGTGAAAAGCGGAAAGTTGTATCTATAGCCGATTTTGGACTTGCACCAAATACTGGAGAAGATGCACGCCCATATATTGCAGAAGCGCTAGAGGTTTGTAAAAAGGAGGGAATAGAGACACTAGTTTTTCCTAAGGGGAGATATGATTTCTATCCGGATAGTGATCAACTGAAAGAAAAAGACATTCTTAAACAAAAAACTACAGTTGGAATAGTTGCTCATAATCTTAAAAACTTCACTATCGATGGTGTGATTCTGAGTTTATCTATCATGGAAAAATGGAAATAGTTTCTATTCATGAAAGTGAAAATATCACATTGAAAAACTTTTCAGTTGATTGGGCGCACCCCATGATATCTCAAGCCGAAATAGTTGATGCACAAGATACTTATCTTGATATAAAGGTTGATAAAGCATCTTATCCTTATGATATTGAGAACGGTAAAGTCTTTTTCAAGGGAGAAGGCTGGAGATTACCTATACTGACAATGTACTCGACATTGTACGAAAAAGAGAGTAAAGAAATTGCGTACAATACATGGGATGCGTCGTTGGGCGATATCTTCGAGAAACCTGCTGAAGAAATAGGTGAAGGAATCATTCGCTTTCATGGGAAACCTGCCATGAAGCCCGAACCTAATAAGATGATTGTAACCCTTTTTCATGTTCGCTACTTTGCAAACGGAATAGTGATGAGTATGAGTAAAGATATTTTATTAAAAAACATCATTTTATATCATAGTCTGGGAAATGCATTTTTCGGATATCGCACCGAAAACATTACTATGGACAATTCGTCTGTAATAGTAAATGATGCGAAAGGTCGCTATTACAGTTCGATAGCCGATGCCTCACATTTTTCAGAATGTGCCGGAATGATAAGAGTTCTGAATTGTGCGCATACTGGTCAGGCTGATGATTTTATCAATGTACATGGTACAAGCACCAAAATAACGAATGTATTAGACAAATACAGCATAAAGGTTGCAGCCGAAGGAAAAGGATCGGGGCTGACAATGACAGTTGGTGATGAATATTGGTTTATACGATTAGCAGATGTTCAGCGTGGAGAAGTTAATCGGGTGGTTAAAAAAGAGCTATTATCAGAAGCGGATGGAGGCGGATATTTAATCACTTTTGCCAACCCCATACCTGAGAATATTCAGTCCGGAGATTTTCTCGAATGTAAAACATGGTGTGCCGGATTGGAGGTGCGAAATTGTAAAATACTGAGACGAAATCGAGCTAGAGGAATATTAGTTACTACGCCTAAGGATGTTATCATTGAAGACAATTACTTTGCATCAGCAGGTACGTCGATTTTGCTCGAAGGAGACTTTGATTACTGGTACGAATCGGGGGCGAACAATAATATTCTGATCAGAAATAATATTTTTGACAACTGCCTGACTTCCGGTAATAAAAATGGTTCGAGAGGTGAATGGGGCGAAGCTGTAATAACTATCACTCCATCGCATACGCCCAAAAGTGTTGACGATATACCATATCATAAAAACATCAATATCTCGAATAATACGTTCAAAGTTTTTGATGCTCCTTTAGTGAGAGCTGTATCTGTTGACGGTTTGTACTTCAAGGATAATAGCATTATCAAGACAACCGACTATAAACCTTACACTTGGCAGAAGTCAGCATTTCTGCTGAATGGTTGTAGAGATGTTGTCGTAAAAAACAATAAAATAGATGATGCTTATACCACGAGAGAGATACTGATCGAAAATATGCGCATGTCAGATATTCAAGTCGAACCAGAAAGTGATTTTGCTGTAAAGGAATTGAACGATGTAAATACGAAGATGGAATGGTAACTTTGCCATTTTAAGTGATTTTATTTTTAATAGCTTGTACAAAGTTCTTATATATCAGGAACTATATGAAGATGAGTGATAAATTAATTTACCTAACGAAATGAGTAAAACTTATTTATACTATATAGTTATTTTCACCCTAGGATTTGTTTTTTTCGCCAGTTGCTCTAGCTACAAGAGTGAACGATTCTTTAACCTTGTAGATGACTTCGGAGCTATTCCGGACGATGGGTTAGATGATTCTGAAGCTTTCGCGAAAGCATTGGATGCATGCCGCAACAATCCGGGATCTACTCTTGTTATTCCTCCGGGTAGTTATAATTATCGAAATGCAAAAGCCATAGAATTCGAGTACAAGGGCATTAATGGTCAGTATGGCGAAGATGTACAAGGACATTTCTTCAAGCCAAAAGGCGAATATATTATCGCCTTGGATATGTATGGCTTCAAAGACATACGTATTGAAGCGAATGGGGCAACCCTCATACAAGAAGGTTGGTACGAAGCAATATCGATAACCAATGCACAGAATGTGTCGATAAAGGGTCTCAAGCTAACCCATAAACGTCCTCCCTTTACGACCGGTCAGATCATAGCTTCAACAAGCAATCACTTCGATATGAAAATTGACACTGTAAAATATCCTTATTTGACGGATAATATAACAGGACGAGTTCATTTCTATGATGTAAATAAACAACGGGTATATGCAGGAGGATGGCACGAGAAAAAAGAATTGCTTGATGATAAAGAAACCATAAGGATTTACTCTCATATTCAGCCAACTGTAGGTGACTTGTGTATTCTGAGGCATTCGGCTCACAATCGTGCCGGAGTGCTTATAAAAGAATCATCAGATATCGAACTAGAAGATTTCACTATTCACAGTCAGCCCGGAATGGGTGTCATTGGACATCGTTCTGAGAATATACGACTGAAAAATCTTCAAATTATTCCCTCTCCGGGTACTGTAACATCGACTAATACGGACGCCACTCATTTTACGAGTTGCAAAGGCAAAATAATTTTCGACGCTTGCAAATTTGGAGGACAGGGCGATGATTGTACCAATATTCACAATTACTACTGGAGTGTCTACAAAGAATCTGAGAATATGGTTCGAGTGACGGTCGAAAATGCAGATCTTCATGCTCTATCTCTCGATTATCCGGATGTAGGAGATACCTTGGCTTTAGTATCGAAAGATAATTTAACTCCGATAGAATATTATATTGCTAAAAAAGTTTATACATCTACCGAGGAGTGGAAAGTTGTCATCACTTTAGATAAAAGCATAAGTCACGATCTTGATCAGTATTATATGATTAATACAACAAGAAGACCGTCGGTCGATATCATAAACTGTACTGTACGTAGTCACTTGGCGCGAGCATTTCTTATCAAGACTCGTAATGTTTACATAGCAGGCAATGTAATGCAAAGCAGTAGCGGTACAGGTGTGCAACTGGGAGCTGAAGCCTCATGGAGAGAAGGTGCACCTACCGAGAATATATTAATCGAAAACAACTGGTTCCTCGATTGTGGATATGGTCACGGAAGTCAACAAGGTAGTGCCATCAGTGCCGAAGTGGGAGGAATTGAAGTTGCTGCTGACCAATTGAATCGAAACATTATTATTCGTAATAACGTAATTCAAGCTGTAGGTAAAACAGCAATCCACATTGCAGATACCGATGGTGTTGAAATTGTCGGGAATGAAATATTCGGATCAGAAAAAGCAATTCGCGTTGTCAATTCAAAAAATGTGAATGTTCGCAATAATGGACCTTTAGAGAGCGATCTCTCAAATAATTAAGCAATAAAAAAATTAACCTTATAGATATTTATCCACCATAATTGGAGTTGAAATAGTCTTCATCTGTAAAATTAGTATTGACTGAATCTTTATTTATTACTTCAACATTCAAATGAATCATTAACCCTCTTTGATGAAGAATATTATTGTCTATAAAGTCTAATATTAAATCTATATTCTCATTCATTGGTAACTCTGCAAGCATATGCGATCCATACCTCTCGTCATAAAAATAGTATGGGATACGCATACTGTCAAGTTGATTTGCAATGTATTTAGAACCGTATAAACTAGCCTCTTTTGTCCCATTAGTGTAATACGCTACATTTTTATCAGCATTCCCATGAAAAAGCATCATTGGGGCTGGTTTTGTTTTCCACTCAAGCTTTCCTGTTTCTGAAAATATAGCTCCTGCAAATGAGATAACTCCTGCATATCTAAAATCAGCTGGAAGTATTTGAGATAATTTATGTCCGTTAGCTAGAGTATATTCACCTTGCAGTGCCGTGAGTGCTCCGGCACTAGACCCACTGACAATTATTTTATTAGTATCTATGTTCCATTCTTCTGATTTTGCAAGTATAAAAGCCGTTGCATCAATCAAGTCTTCAGTGGCAATATTTAAACTATGGATTATCAATTGAGCCATCTTTTCAGATTTTTTTTCTTCTGATGTCATACTCTCTATATTTTCTAATCCTTTTCTATAATCTATAGATACTACCTGTATTCCTTTTTTTACTAATGCATTGAAATAATTTAAGAATGCGGGATTATCTCTTTCTCCTCCAATAAATCCACCTCCAAATAAGAATATTACACAAGGAGTTTTAGACGAAATCATAGAAGGACTATACTTATCTAATTTTAGCTCAACGCCATCTTTAGATGCATAATTATATGTTGTCTTTTTTATGTCAATATTTTCAGGCTGGCAAGAATAGAACGTGACAATAATTAGCAAAAGTGTAAATACATTTTTCTTCATATTTTTTCTTTATTTAAAAGAATCTTTTAATTCGTTTAGTTTGTTATTATACAAATATAGATATAAATCATCTTAGTACATGACAAAAACACTCAATCATTTGATTATCAGTGCATTTAGTTTATAGTTTATTAGGATAAGACCTTGATTTTTAGTATCTTGTAAAGAAAACTTAGTGGTTTTTTATTTACGATATGCCAACCAAGGTCTCCCCCAAAAGTAATGATTTAGCTGATATTTTAGCCTCTCATTTCCAAAAAGATATGAATTTAGCTCGTATCAAGTTTATAGCACAATTGATTATAGCTTTATGCAAAGTACAAAGTGTCTGTTTTGAAAAACTAGCAGTAGCTTTTGAAACTGATGCCCAAAGCCGTTCTAATCTTAGACGAATCCAACGCTTTATGGCTGATTATATGTTAGATTGTGACTTGATAGCACGGATGATATTCAAATTATTACCACATGATCCACCCTATGTCTTGACGATGGATATAACCAACTGGAAGTTTGGCCAAACCAATATCAATATATTGGTTATCGCCATTACTTATGATGGATTAGCCTTTCCTTTAATCTATCGGTTGATGCCCAAAAGAGGAAATTCTTCGACTGCAGAAAGGATAGAATTGATTGATAGATATATCCACCTGTTTGGAAAAGAAACGATTGCTGAATTATTGGCCGACAGAGAGTTTGTAGGAGAAGATTGGATAGCCTATCTCAATAGGGAATCTATTGCCTATCATTTGCGGATTCGTAATAATTTCTTAGTGTTTGATCCTAGAAAACAAAAGAACATGAAAGCTTCATGGCTCTTTCATGCTTTACAGATTGGAGATTCTAAATACCTCAAGAAGATATACTATATCAACAATCAGTTATGTTATCTCTCCGGCTCTAAAGTCAAAAACAGAGAAGGAAAAATGGAACTGCAAATTATTATCTCTTTCAACAAACCTGAAACTGCGATAGAAGAATATAAGAAACGCTGGCAAATAGAAACTGCATTCAGAGCACTTAAATCAAGTGGATTCAACATCAAAGATACCCATCTGACTGATATCAAACGAATAGAGAAATTACTCGCCATTGTACTGATAGCTTTTCTGTGGGCATACCTGATAGGAATATTCCTTCATCTAAAGATTAAGCCAATCAGAATGCTAAAACATGGAAATAGAGCCAAATCATTGTTCAAATATGGCTTAGAGTATATAGCTGCAGCACTTTTAAACCCGTATAAAAAACAAAAAATCAAAATTGAACTGTTTTTGTCATGTACTAAGATAAATCATTGCAAATTTCAATTATCATTATCTGGCTTCTCGGAAAGGTATCTCCTCATTTATTTTTTTCTATAATAGAAACTTTAGTTTATTTATTTTTTCCAACGATCTTTCGGGTGATGGAAAGAATGGTTATTTGATGATTGGTGCACATGACAATGGAGAGCTAAGCGGATTGAAAGTAGATGACACCTTATTGTTGAAGATTGCCAATATCCGAACAGACGGAAATATTCTTCCTCAACCCTTGATGACTGTCGAAAAATTCACTTTTGAAGGAGGTGATTTACTTGTTGCGGAAGTGCAACCCTCGGAATTTCCTCCGGTGCGTTATAGAGGACGTGTGTGGGTACGGGTTGGACCTCGAAAAAGTCCAGCTTCTGAAATGGAAGAAAAAATCTTGACTGAAAGACGATTGTCAAATGTTCGCACGTATGATGCCAAACCATGCCTTGGAGCTTCGTTGAAAGAATTGGATGTGTCACTTATCAAGAAAGAATTTCTACCTAAAGCGGTCACAGAAGATATATTGGCGGAAGATAAACGTTCCATAGAGGAACAATTAGCTTCACTCGGCTTTTTCGATTTGAGATATAATTGCCCAACTGTGGGTGCGATTGTTCTTTTCGGAACTAATCCGGAAAGATATGTGCATGGTTCGTATGTTCAATATGTGCGTTTTAAAGGTTTAGACCGGTCAGGCGATATTATTCATGAGTTTAAGTTTGACGGAAACTTATGTAAATCAACGTGAGTTCGACCTAAGCCACAATCCATCTTTCTTCATCAACAATGTCTGTATTTGTGTTGATCGAAGGCTTTTTTGGGAAAAATGAATAGGCTGCCAAGGCGGAAAGAATGTTTATCACAAAGTTGTCGAGACTGCGATGACGAGTATGCTCTATTTGACACATATTCTTTAACTCATCGTTCACGGTTTCTATTAATGCTC
>JAAYFR010000374.1 GCA_012728155.1 Bacteroidales bacterium
CAAGGTACCCAGATGCAAACCGAACAAACTTCCCCGTCAGGGTATGACAACAAGGCCGATGAACGAGAGATCCTTCTTGCATCTCTTCCAAAAACAGTTCAAAAGGAGATCCTGGGTCTTGGGCAGAGAATGACTCCGGAAAAACGTGAAGAGATGCTGTTGAAAGTGTGCAGAATACGCCCGTTCACCGCAACCGAAGTTGGAATATTATTTGGAAACACCCGACACTGGGCCAAAATTGTGTTGAGGGAACTGGTACATTCTGGCAAAATAGGTTTAACTATTCCCGACAAGCCTAATAGTAAAAATCAAGCGTATTATGTTTCTCATGATGGGGGACAAACGAATATTGATACATGGAAGTGAGAATGGCTGATAATCCCTACTCTATATTTTCACGCGACCTGAGACATATGCATTCTTAGCCAGAGTTCGAATCTAAGCTATTTTTTCGAGTTTCAAGATAGATGTGGTTCTCGGGGAAAATTCGTCTGTCGAAATATTTGGTTAAAATAGACTAATTGTGAGGAGTGGGAAAACTAGCTTGAGCTTATTCAAGCGAGCGAAGCGAGTCGGAGAGCAAATCTCTGATTTGCAGTTCGCTGTGGGAATTCTCATATATCCCACTATTAGTGTTAAAAAATTGATGATATGTTATCTTTTTCTATCAGAATTTTATTAACCAAAAATGTCACTATCAGATGTTTTTTTCACAGTCGGCAATTTTGGGGGTTCTCGATGGCATTTTGAACACACGATCTTGCAGTTTTCAAGAGTATCTGTTCCTCCCTTACTAACTGGTACTCTATACATTGCTATCCATGATCCGCGTCCACCAGTTACTCCACTGTTAGCAAATACTAATTGTTTACCACAAGCCTCACAACGTCCATTTGCATTTTCAAAGGCTTGCTTTTTTACTTCTTCGGAAAATACCATTTACCATTTCTCCTATAGATAAAACAATATAATTACATCAATATTAATCTATAGCCTCACGTAGCTACAAATTCGAAAAAAAACATGAAGGGTATATTTTTTCCCGGCGGCTTTCGCCCTGTTCTTTCCTTCGCCAAAAGGTCCATCATCCTCAAAAACCAATATTTAATGAACAATGGCAGCAACTACGGATCCTCCGTTCACCATCACCAACTCCATGATCGAACTGATCGGAGAAATTTCCAGGCGTATTGGAATACTCACCGTTGGCACCAATATGAGCAGGAATCCCCGTCTTCACCACGCAAACCCTATTCGTTCCATCTATTCGTCTCTTGCCATCGAAAACAATACCCTCACTCTTGAACAGGTGACCGACATCATTCAGGGGAAACATGTTCTTGGGCCACCTAGTGAGATCCGGGAAGTGAAAAACGCATTTCAGGCATATGAACAGCTTTCTGCCTTCGATCCCTACTCAGTGGACGATTTTCTGCGTGCTCACAACCTGATGACATCAGATCTCATCCATGATTCCGGCAAGTTTCGGGAAACAGGCGTCGGTGTATTTTCCGGCGATACCGTTGTACATATGGCTCCTCCTGCCTCACTCGTTCCCGAACTCATCACCAACCTCTTTGTCTGGGCAAAATCCTCAGACGTTCACCCCCTCATAAAAAGCTGCGTCTTCCATTTTGAACTGGAGTTCATCCACCCGTTCATTGATGGAAACGGCCGCATGGGAAGGTTATGGCAAACGCTCATTCTTTCCAAATGGGAACCGCTCTTTGCCTGGATCCCGGTCGAATCCCTCATTCAAGAATCGCGTCAGAAATATTACGATGCTCTGGGTGAATCCGGCAAAAAAGGCAATTCAACCTATTTTGTCGAATTCATGCTCACGGTCATCAGCAATGCGCTGAACATGTACGAGATCGATATCAAAAAGCCGAGTGTCCGATTAAGTGAAAAAGAACAAACCATTCTTGACCTCATCAAAGAAAACAGCAGGATAACCATCTTAGAGATCGTGGAGATAACCGGATATCCCCGAAGTACAGTCACTCGATTGATGAAAAACATGTCAGAAAACAGTGTAATTGAGCGTGTGGGTTCCAAAAAGAACGGATACTGGAATCCACTGGCCAATTACTGATTTTTATTTATAGTCCCACTTATAG
>JAAYFR010000375.1 GCA_012728155.1 Bacteroidales bacterium
GAATTATTGTGGGTTGATAATAAAATAAAAGGCATTTCTTTATGTAGGTAAGTGTGAATATTCGTTTTTTAAATGAACCAGCAAGAATTTAATATAATAAAACTATAGGTTTGAAATAGGAACAAAATAAAAAGTTATGCGAAATAATTACAATTTATCGGGTAAGACTGCATTGATAACTGGTGGAGGACAAGGGATTGGGAAGTCTATTGTTTTGGCTCTTGCAAAAGCAGGCGCTGATGTCATTATCAATTTTCGGAGCAATACAAAATTAGCGGATGAGACCGCGGAAGAGGTGAAAAGTTTAGGAAGAAAAATCTGGCTTTGGCCTTTTGATCTATCTGGAGAAGATGTTTTGGAAAACTATCAGAAATTCACAGAAGAAAAACATTGTCCCCCTGTAGATATCTTCATAGCCAATGCTTCTCATCAAATTCGTAATCCCTGGAACAAAGTAACTATCGATGAATTTGCCTTGCAGATGAACGTGAATGTTCGATCTACCCTATTGTTGATGCAAGGAGTTGTTCCTCATATGAAAGAGAAAAAATGGGGCCGAATTCTAAACATAGGCTCTGTACAGGAAAAACGCCCTCATCCCGATATGTGTATATACGCTGCATCCAAAGGAGCACTGAGCAATTTGGTAATTAATCTTGCTCCCCAACTGGCGCCCTTTGGGATAACGGTCAATTCACTTGCACCTGGTGTTATTGCGACTGCAAGGAATGAGACTGCATTATCCGATCCTGAATATTTAGAAAAAACAGTACAAAAAATACCGTTAGGGTTTATAGGAGATCCCGACGACTGTGCTCAATTAGCGCTACTTCTATGTTCCGAAAGCGGACGTTACATTACAGGATGTAACTATTTCGTAGATGGCGGAATGAGTTTGATATTTTAAGTTTTATACCCTAACAATATAATTAATAAAAAATGGATACGAATCAGTACAGAAAAGAGATTGGCATGATGGAACTGGAAAAATTAATTGAAACCCGTGAAAAGATTTCTAGAAAAGGATTTCCAGTTTCGGATAAAGAATTATTACAAAGATTTGAAAAACTATATACCGGTGCAATCAACGATGCCCTGAGAGAGGCTTGCCTACTGGAACAGGCGTTACCCGGGAGGATAAAGCCATTACGGGAATATAAAACAATAGCAGGTTTTGCTTTTACTGTGAAAAGTGCCCCAAACGTAAAGATAACAGGAGAGATGGAATTTAGAACACAGATGCTTGATGATATGTCTGAAGATCATTTTGTCATATGGGATACCAGTCGCGACGATAAAGCAACTTTGTGGGGAGGAGTAATGACAGCGACAGCAAAAAGAAAGAAGATCAAAGCAGCATGTATTGATGGAGGTATACGCGATACTCATCAAATATTAAAGGCAGAATTTCCGATTTTTTACGAGTATAGAATTTCAAATGGTAGTTTGGGAAGATGCTTGATAACCCATTATCAAATTCCAATAAAAATAGGTGATGTTGATATAAAACCTGGTGATATAATTGTCGGTGATATTGATGGCATAGTTGTCGTTCCAAGAGAAATTGCATATGATATATTGATTCGTGCCGAACAATTTTTAGTAAATGAAAATGAAATTTTCGATTGGGTTCATCAAGGAGATA
>JAAYFR010000376.1 GCA_012728155.1 Bacteroidales bacterium
GATCGTGATTGTAGAGGCCTCCTGCAACGCCACCTGAAAAGTTATCCGAAACGGTGCAACCTATTACGTATGTAGTAGAAGCGGCATTCCAAATTCCCGCACCATTCCCAGATGCTCCTGTTGTATTATTCTCAATATTAGAATCAATGAAACTAGCGATTGCACCATTATGTATATAGCCACCTCCTGCGGCATGCTCAGAACTATTATCGGCTACCTCACAGTCGATAAAATCTACCACAGAACCGCCTACCGAAACTCCTCCACCATAGTTCTGAAGAAACTCAATACCATTCACAGTTACTTTACCTATGTCTTTGGGACCAGCTTTCCCATCTTTTATCGATATATTTTTCAATATTACTTTTTCGCCATCTTTTGCAGGAGCGGTAATGGTAACAGTATGATAATATTGATTATTCCCACTCAGAATAGTTTTGTTGCTCTTGTCGGCAACCGCACCTTTCGAAGCATCAGCCGGATATCCACCAATGAGCGTCACATTCTTATTGATTTCGAATGTGATGTCACGCTCTGCACTTCCACCGGTAAGCTTTTTGGTTGGCACATACGTTCCAGCTCCGATATGAATCTCATCGCCCTCTTCAGCTATTTCAAGCGCCTTTACAAGCGTAGTGGCTTTTTCCCACGATGAACCATCATTGGTCGCCTCACCGGTTGCTTTTACAAAGACACCGGTTTCAATAATGGGAGGATCATAAACTGCTTGTGTTATGGCAACCTCTTTCGTTACCATGGGATAATCAACCAAGCTAAACGTTACTGTGGCAGAGCGCTGTTCCGCTGTGTTCTGGGCTACGGTGAAAGTAACTGCTGTCTCACTCTTCTCTTTTTCGGTAATCCATTCGGGAAGTGCAGAGATTGCCCAAGCACCGCTTGCAGCAACTGTAAAGGCCACATCTCCGCCCTCATAACCGATCTCATCGGCAAGCGGCGAAACTGTAATGGAAGGGGTTAAATCCACTACGTCAACAGAAGCAACTCTCACGAAATCAGAGACAACCTCATCACCTGAAGTGAGAGGAACTGTCAGCATCAGCTGAACAATGTTATTGCCATTATCTTCCAGTGCTTCATAAGCAAATGCATCAATCGATGCCTTTACTGTCAATATACCATCTTCTAAGGATACAAATTCAGCTTCGGGCTTAAAATAAATAGCACCCTTCAATACTTTTGGGTTGTTGAACTTAAAGTAAAGATTCTCTATATCGATAAGTTTTTCCGAAGCGTTGGTGGGAGAAACCTGATATTGCGCAGTGGCATAAAGAGTTTTGTTTTCATCAACGGTGATTGAAGTGTTAAAATTCAGCAGGGCAGTTCCCTCTTCTGTTACATATTCCGGTATGAAAACCAAGTTGTTCATACTTACTAAACCGATAGTAACCGGGCCCTCTGCACCTTCCAAGTTATAGAGAACTACATATCCATCCACAAATTTTGCTGAGATAGATGAGGATCCCTCTACCATCCACCTGTCGGTTGTGGGGGTTACTGTTGCACCATCCACTTTGTGCCAAAAACCATCATCACCCGGCTTGTAATAAATACCATCTTTACCATCTTTACCATCTTTGCCACTGGTACCATCTTTACCATCTTTGCCACTGGTACCATCTTTACCATTCGTGCCATCACTCCCCTTAGATGGTTTTCCTGAATCGGTTCCATCGATGTACCAATTGCCATTTGCACCAATAGTCACGACCGATCCATCTTTACCGTTCACACCATTCGTCAATGAATAACTTTTACCATCCGACAATTTGATGGTAATACCATTGGCCGTTGTTTCCACTGCCGTGATGGTAGAACCAGCTTCAATTTTCTTCTGTAAAGCTTCAATAGTAGATTTTAGACTACTCACATCCGTTTTTAACTTGTCGATATCATCATCATAATCTTTACACGATGTAAATGATATAGACGTAGCAAGTAACGCAAAAACAAAAAATTTTAAAAACTTCATTTTTTTCATAATTAGATAATTTTTTTATTATTACTATTCTTCTCCTTATTAGTACTTCTCTAAATTAACAATCTATTTTAAACATGTATTTGAGCCAACATTGATTTCAAGAATAAACCTCTTCGGCAGGAATTCGGATTGATGCCGACTCATATCTCGCAAATTGAATCCCTTTGGTAAAAATATAGTCAAAAGTATAGGATAAATTCGCCGATATAGTCCTATTTCATACAAAAAGAGTCTCAAAAAATAAAAAAACACCGCAATGACATTTTATCGGTAAAAAATTGCTTTAAATTTTAAAAAAACCTATTTTTGGATCCCAATGTTTCAAGAGATGATTTTGCAAGGATTTTTTATAGTGATGCCGATGTTTATCAGTCTATTTTGGGCAATTTTGCTCCTATTAGACAAAAAAACCAACATTCCCAAACGATATTTGGCATTTTTCTTCTTCCTCTCCACCATAAGCTACTTTGTCTGCGCACTTTTTTTTTACGGAGAACGAAAACTTTTTGTTTTTTGGGACAATATCTACCTCTTCACCTCCCTGGCAGCCTATCCTCTTTTTTACAACTACATAAGAGTAGTCACAAAGGATGAAAGCCTGCCTCTCAAAAGAATACTCTTGCTGGTTCCTGCGCTCTGTATGGCGATATTCTCATTCTGGCTCTACTTTTCAATGACTCCCCAAGAAATGAGTATTTATTTTGAAAAGATAGTATGCCGTCAACCTGAGAAAAATGGAATCTTTTCTCCTCTACTGCAACTGCAACAGCTGAAACTGCACCTTTTTAAGGTGGTATTCACCCTGCAGGTTATGGTCACCCTCTATTGTAGCCACAAACAGATCAAGCAGTACAACAACCGGATCAAAAAGTCCTGCTCCTCCAGCTGCAATAAACAGCTTTCGCCAATCAATCAACTGTTCTATCTATTTCTTGCCGGATCAATTATTTCACTTATCACCTATTTTGTGGGTGGAGAATATCTCTTCGAGAGGAGCTGGTCAATAGCCCTCACGGCGCTTCTCCACTCAATTTTTCTCTTTGCGATAGGTTTTATTGGCTTTTATCAAAATGATATAATCGTGGAGTTTAACCGGGATTTACAGGCGACCGACATCACTGATACCGAAAAAAGCGCAGAGGGATTTGAAATCAAAAGCACAAAACAGAGATACTTGCAACAGCTCGACCAGTTGATGCAGGAGGAACAGCTTTTTAAAAATCCCGATATAAAAATTACCGATATCGTAGTCATGCTGGGCAGCAACCGCACCTACGTTTCACAATTGATTAACGAAGAGAAGGGAGTCAATTTTCGTGAATGGATAAACAGGTACAGGGTTGAATATGTGAAAGAGCTTATGATGGATCCGGAACAGTCGCATCTATCTATCATTGCCATTGCCGAAATGGCGGGATTTTCAAGTAAAAGTACCTTCTATCGGGTATTTAAAAATCAGTGCGGTATTTTGCCGGAAGCATTTCGAAAAAGAGATATCGAATGACGGATCGGCCTCTTTCATATCCAATGCATAAATATTATTCCATATCTACCACCCTACAACTTCACCTTACACTTTGCCGGTTTACTTTCGTTATGAAAAGCATCTAATGCAGTAACTACGTAGACATACCTACTCTCATTCCCCTCATAGGGCAATACGTAGAAGTTGTCCGGAGTAATATCGACTATATTCTCCGCACGGCGGATATCCACCTTTTCGCCGCGGCGGAAACGATAGACCACAAATCGTTGCGCAGACTCAGGATTCTCCGGTTCCTTTTTGTGGTCCCATGTAAGAAAATGCATATCTTCAGTGTAAACATCCGTCAGTTTTTTTACCGCCGCTGGCCGCCCCTTATGCATATGCGTGTAAGCGGGAATTAAGGATTTTGAGCGATGAAGATCACTTTTCATGACATCGGCCACACCTTCCACATTATCGAGAATCTGATAACCGTACCAATAACAATTACCGTGGACAAAAGACATTTCACGCGATTGACTGATCTTCAACGCCAGCTCCTGTTTGTCGATACTCCGTTTCAGGTCTTGTCCGATATAGAGATGCTGTCCATAGTTGTTGTCGTTCCACCACTGCAGCAGGGTATTATAATCGGCCGCAGCGTGACCAATCTCCCAATAAAGTTGAGGCAGGTTGTAATCAATCCATCCTTCCTTTACCCACAGTTTGATATCGGCATAAAGATCGTCGTAATTCTGTAAACCGTTGGTATCACTTCCCTTTGGATCATTTCGCCTATTCCGGTAAATACCAAAAGGGCTGATGCCGAAGCGCACCCATGGCTTGGTGTGGGCAATGGTCAGTTTTATCTGCCGGATAAGCAGGTTCACATTATTGCGCCGCCAGTCGTCGCGTTGCGAAGGGGAAAAACCCTGCGATGCCGCATAGATTTGAAAACTCTCATCATCGGGAAAGGGGGTCCCTGCAACAGGATAAGGATAAAAATAGTCATCCATCTGGATAGCATCCACATGATAGCGTGAGACGATATCACGAACCACCTCACATATAAATTCTCTATTTTCGGGTAGTCCCGGGTCGAAAAACAACTGGTTCCCATAGGTTACAAAACGCTCCGGAAACCTCCAGTAGATATGATTTTCGGAAAGGGTATTGTCCAGGCTGGCCTTTACCCGATAGGGGTTGAGCCAAGCATGCAACTCCATCCCTCGTTGGTGGCACTCTTCAATGATAAAAGCCAGCGGATCGAACGTGGGATCGTCAGGTGCTCTCCCCTGCACACCGGTCAAAAACCGACTCCATGGCTCCAATTCCGAACGGTAAAACGCATCGGCTTCCGGACGGATATGAAAAATAACCGCATTGATACCAGCCTCATCAAATTTCCGCACCATATCGGCAATATAGTACTTCATGGCGGCACTGTTCATCTGGCTATAACGCGATTGCCAGACGGTTTGCACCCATGCACCGCGAAATTCACGCTTGGGAGCTGCTTCGGGGACATGCGTTAATGATTTTTTTGATGTCCCGCAGGAAAAAAACAACAAGCAAAACAGCAATAAAGAAAAAAAACGGATAAAGGACCCTCTATTCATCAATTCAAATGTTAAGAAATCAGATGGCGAAGTTAAGCATAAATTTAAGAAAAAAAGAGATGGTTGATGGGAAAACAGAGAGCAGCTATGGATAATATCTCAAGGAATAAAAATATGATCGTCATTTCCCAGCAGTTGATCCGACAAATGACGCTTTGGATAAATCACAATACGATTGTGATGAGGGAACCGACTTTCCAGACGGGATGGCAGATTCTCCAAGATGGGAATATGAGAGATATACCCTGAATGAGCCGATATCAAAATAATCAAATCATCTTTTTTAATCATCTCCCCACAAGATAAGGGATTATTCCATTCTTCAAACGGCTGGAAGATAAAGCTCCCTGTATTTTTCTGACTGGCAATACTCTTCTGAGTTTCGGAATGCCCCAGATGCAATACCGGAATGGATAATTCAGAAGAGAGTTTCGATACTTTGTTTACCCACAATGCGAAACCATCCTCTTTTTCTACTAAGGGAGGTGAGAGCACCACAATCTGTTTATTCAAAATGAGATTTTTTTCCACATGGCAGATAAACAAATTCTTATCCATACTCCTGATAATCAAATCCATTTTCTCACCCAACAGCTTATCCCATAACCCCGCCTTACCGGGCCATCCCAAGATCACAATATCCGACATTGTCTCCCGAGCGGTACGTGCAATACCATCTGCCGGACTATGATCGATGGTAGTAATAATATCCACATTTACCTCGGCGGCCATGGCTTTGGAAACAAGTCCCTGCAACTGCTTCCTAAAACTTACTATATTTTTTTCGGCTTCTTGGTTATTGGGTACTACCCCAAGCAAGGAGACAGGATTTACCGATTTTTTGTCTTTCAACAGCAGTGCCAGTTCAACATGCTGACCAATATTGGTGGGATTGGCAATGGGCACCAGGATCTTCTCCTGGGCAAATTCACCCATAGTGGAGGGAGTAAGCGGTTCGTTTTCCTCACTCATCACAATCTTTTTTGCCGCCCTTTGTGTGAAAACTGAGGCAACAATACAGGTAAGCAAAATAAGAATAATGGTCCCGTTCAAAATATATTCGTCCAACAACTCAGCTTTATAGCCGACAAGGATAATGGCCAATGTAGCAGCCGCATGTGAACTGCTCAAGCCGAAGATAAGTTCTCTCTCGGTATTCGAATAACGAAATGTCTTTTGAGTGGCATAGGCCGCCCACCATTTTCCGAGGAGCGCTACCAAAGTAAGCGTCAACGCCACGATAAGAGTACGCGGCCCATTGAATACCACGGAAACATCAACCAACATACCTACCGATATCAGGAAGATAGGGATAAAGAGTGCATTGCCAAAAAACTCAATCCGGTTCATCAATGCCGATGAATGGGGAATCAACCTATTCAAGGCTAAACCCGCAGCAAATGCCCCGATAATAGGCTCAATTCCTGCCAGTTCTACCAGAAAACCAGCTGCAAACACCACCAGTAACACAAAAATAAAAGTAGAATATTTTTCTGGCGTAGCTCTCTTGAAAAACCACTTGGCAATACGAGGCACAACCAGAAAAATAATCAGTTAAAAGATCAGCAGCGAAAGTAACAATCGTATAACGAAAGTGACATTCAATCCACCATTGGTATTGGACAACACCATGGCAAGGATGATCAGTACCGCCGTATCGGTGAGGATGGTACCTCCCACTGTAACCGCAACCGCCTGATTGCGCGCAATTCCCATGCGACTTACAATGGGATAGGCTACCAGGGTATGCGTGGAGAACATACTGGCAGTAAGAAAACTGGCCTCAGGACCATAACCAAGTAAATAATGGCAAATAGGATAACCAATAAGCAGAGGAATAACAAAGGTGTAAAATCCAAAAGTGAGACTTCTGTTCTTATGCAGCACAAACTCCCCCAAATCGAGCTCTAATCCCACGATAAACATAATATAAAGCAATCCTATGGTAGAGAACATCTCCACACCGGCATGGCTATTGTCGATCCAGTTTAGTCCGTAGGGACCAATAATTACGCCTGCCACGATCAATCCAATAATACTCGGCACATTCATCCTTTTTAAAAGAATGGGGACAAGCAGCACTATCGATAAGAGTAATGTGAATATCAGTACCGGATTTGAAAACGGCAAAGAAAACGCATCTCCTATTTCTGATAAAATAAACTCCATAGAATGACTTTTGAAAGTGAAGAATTAGCTTCCGATCGGAAGATTTCCCTATTCAACAGCAAAAATAATTATTTTTTCCGACTTTCAGGCAACGAATATTCCTTTATCTTTCACCCTCCTTCTCCAAAGATTTTACGATAACCCAAGAAGTTGGTGGTGCAAAGCAGATTGCATTTGGAGATAAAATCGTTACCTTTGCAAGTTATCATTTCAGCCATTATGACCCATTCAAAACAGATCGAGATAAAGGGGGCACGCGTCAATAACCTCAAAAATATCGACGTACATATCCCCCGCAACAATTTCACGGTTATCACCGGGCTCTCTGGATCAGGAAAATCATCATTGGCATTCGACACGCTATATGCCGAAGGGCAACGTCGTTATGTAGAGAGCCTTTCGGCGTACGCACGACAGTTCCTCGGACGAATGAACAAGCCAGAATGCGACTATATAAAAGGAATTCCGCCGGCCATTGCCATCGAGCAGAAGACCACTTCTCGAAATCCCCGTTCCACGGTAGGTACCTCCACTGAAATTTATGAATACCTGCGACTGCTCTATGCCCGTATCGGCAAGACCATCTCCCCCGTTTCAGGCGTAGAGGTGAAACGCCATTATGTGCACGACGTGGTAACGAAGATGGAAGAGTACCGTGAAGGTACCCGTATGGCCGTTTTGTCGCATATAGAGTTGCGGAACGACCGTGACCTGCGGGGCCAGCTGGAGATATTGTTGAAAGAGGGTTTCACCCGGGTGGATGTGGGAGAGCAATTTTACCGTATCGACGAACTGTTGGAGCAGAAAAAACTCCCTTCGAAGCAAGAGGTGTTATTGGTGATCGACCGGCTCTCCTGCTCTTCCGACAAGGCGACAGTGAACCGTTTGTCCGACTCGGTAGAGACAGCTTTTCTGGAAGGTAACGGTGAATGTATCATCCGTTTCTGGAGTGAAAATGGGATTGAGTCACACATCTTCTCCAATCGTTTTGAGGCAGACAATATCACCTTCGAAGAGCCTACCGAGATGATGTTCAACTTCAACAGTCCCGCCGGCGCTTGTCCCAAGTGTGAGGGATTCGGGAAGGTGGTGGGGGTTGACGAAAACTTGGTCATCCCCGACAAGAGCCTATCGGTGCAGGAGGAATGCGTGCAGTGCTGGAGAGGCGAAAAGATGAGCGAATGGCGGCAGGAATTCGTACACAATGCCTACAAAGCGGACTTCCCGATCCACCGCGCCTATTACGATCTGACCGATACCGAAAAAGAGATCCTCTGGAACGGCCGCCATGATTTCGGCATTTATGGGATCAACGATTTCTTTGGAATGCTCGAAAAGAATCTCTATAAGATACAGTACCGGGTGATGCTGGCCCGTTATCGCGGAAAGACCGGCTGTCCACTCTGTAAGGGATCGCGCCTCAAGAAAGAGGCATCATACGTAAAAGTAGGAGGAAAATCAATCACCGACCTGGTGGTAATCCCAATCACTGAATTGAAGGTGTTTTTCGATCAACTCACACTGAACGAAACCGATACCGCAATTGCAGAGCGGCTGCTCACAGAAATCAGAAACCGGGTGAAATTTCTTCTGGATGTTGGATTAGGTTATCTCACCCTCAACCGGCTCTCGAATACCCTCTCGGGCGGGGAAAGCCAAAGGATCAACCTGGTATCGTCGCTCGGAAGTAATTTAGTGGGATCGCTCTATATCCTCGACGAGCCGAGTATCGGCTTACATTCACGCGACACCCACCTGCTTATCGGCGTATTGCGCAATCTGCAACAGATGGGAAATACGGTAGTGGTGGTAGAGCACGATGAAGAGATTATCCGGGCAGCGGATTATATCATCGACATAGGTCCTAAAGCGGGCAGACTGGGAGGGGAGATAATCTACCAAGGCAACGTGACCGAACTGGAAGAAAAAAGCGACAGCTATACCGTCAAATACCTTACGGGGGAGGAGCAGATTGAAGTTCCCAAAGTCCGCCGCAAGTGGAACAACTACATCGAAGTGAAGGGGGCACGGCAGAATAATCTGAAAAATATCAACCTGAAATTCCCGTTGAACGTGATGACTGTGGTAACCGGCGTCAGCGGATCGGGCAAATCCTCACTTGTAAACGATGTGCTTTTCAACGCATTGCAACATCACTATAAAGGCACTGCTTTGGAACATGCCGAATTCAACGGTATCGATGGAGACATCAAGCTTATAACCGGCGTGGAATATGTGGATCAGAATCCTATCGGAAAATCGTCTCGCTCCAACCCGGTCACCTATCTAAAAGCTTTCGACGAAATCAGAAAACTCTATGCCGCACAACCACTGGCAAAACAAATGGGATTTTCACCCGCCTATTTCTCTTTCAATGTGGAAGGTGGGCGTTGCAGTGAATGCAAAGGAGAAGGCAGCATTACCGTAGAGATGCAGTTTATGGCGGATCTGCGGCTGGAATGTGAATCATGCCACGGAAAGCGATTTTCGGACGAAGTGCTGGAGATAGAATATAGGGGAGCTACCATCCATGATATCCTGGAGATGACAGTCAACCAGGCGATCGAATTCTTCGGGCAGCAGAAAGGCACAACAGAAAAGAAAATTATAAAGAAAATGCAACCCCTACAGGATGTGGGACTGGGATATATCAAACTGGGACAATCCTCCTCTACCCTCTCGGGCGGTGAGAACCAGCGGGTGAAACTGGCCTACTATCTGGGAGAAGAAAAGGCGCAACCCACCCTTTTCATTTTCGACGAACCGACCACCGGTCTCCATTTTCACGATATCAAAACACTCCTTCTGGCATTCAACGCACTGATCGAACGAGGCCATACCATCATCATCATCGAACACAATATGGAAATCATCAAATGCGCCGACCATATCATCGATATCGGTCCCGAAGGAGGAGAGGCCGGAGGGTATGTGGTATTTGAAGGCACACCGGAGCAAATCGTAACGTGCAAACAGTCACATACCGGTCGTTTCCTAAAAGAGAAAATTCAGATTATACCAGATTCCTGACAATCCAAAAGAGAAAAATAACGATTAACACCACAACTGCCGACCAACGGCCAAAAAAGAATTTTTCAATGCTGGAAAATCGCTTTTTCCCGCCAAAGTATTCCAGCCAAATCCCCAGAAAGATATAGGGCAATGCCAACACCATAAAGGCATTATATCTCAACGCAGCTCCTATATCAAAATGGAGAAGACTATGAATAGCCCTCTGCGATCCACATCCGGGACATTCAAATCCGGTAGCCAGCAGAAAAGGACATTTCGGGAAAAGAGGCTGCGCCTCCGGATCGAAAGTATAAAAGATATAAAGCGCTGCCGCAAGCAAAACTGTTACGACAACGCCTATCCCTATCTTTACTCCCTTTCGCACCTCTGCGTTTAAAAATTATAACCGCTTGCGCCTCTCTCGAGAATATTTTGCATATATTCCTCAAAATGACCGGTATATGCCATAATTGCCCAGAAAATAATATAGATCAGTCCAACTCCAAAAGCTAAGATCGTCCACATTTTCGCTTTTTGAGCCACCCTCTCCGACTCCGCATATTGCCCTTTAAAATAGAGCGAATCGACTTTTACTGCGAAAATAATCCCTACAATTCCAAAGGGGAGGCAGCAAACAATAGTGGCTACGATAGATTGCCAAAGCCAGTTGTTTGGCTTTAGCGGGGGAATTGTATCCACCGACGACTCATGCGGGGGTGGAGGAGGAGTTGGAGAATAATCTTTCTCATATTGGGAACCTTCTCCCTCCAAATCATTTCTATATTCCATAATAACAAGTTTATTTGATTAGGCATTCAGCAAATCCCCTATACCGGGGAATCCTGAAATAGAACCGATTAATACGACAAAAAGGATGACTGCAATGACCATGAGCGCTACCCAACCGATGGCGATCCACATGGCGATCTTGGTCCATTTCGCAGCTGAACGGGAAGATTCCATCGAAGCGTTCCAATCACCTCGGTTGTAAAAAGATTCCACCTGCGCTGCATATACGATGGCGATGATTCCAAGGAGATTCAAAAAGCTGCTGCAAAACAGAAATGGCAGGATGGTTACCAATATCGACTCCACCAGCCATGTCTTGGGCATCGGCCCTATTTCTCCTGTTCTGGCAAACCCTACGGAGTGATCATACTGCACAGCGGGCTGTTCCTCTTTTGTCTGAGGTCCCCTATAGCTATCTGAAAACAGGAAGTATAACTCTTCCATCTCTTCCGCCCGCTTCCACTGCTCCATTCCCTGTGTCCAGACAAGTGTGTCGCGTTTTACTCCTTCCCCCCGCAGCTCCTCGGGAGAGAAAGTCCCTTTTTGCTTTCCATCAGTGCCGATGTAAAAAAAATGACTCATAATTTTCTATTTTACTGGTAATCTTCTGGTACAAACAGTAACGAACGGATCGTCCGTCCACTCTCATCATTATAAACATATTCAATAACCACATTGTTCTCCTTAAAAATACGGAGATCGGGATTCGACGAAAATTCTTTTCCGATATTCCTTTTCAATGAATGCATTCCCTGTTCAACTAACGAATCGGCATTCGAAGTATTCAATACCGTATAACGGTATCGAAATTTATTTCCCTCCATCACCGAAGCCTCTTCAAACCGTGTAAATTGATCAAGCATTACCGGTGTCGACTCATTGAGATTGGCCGCCATCTCCTCAAGTTTCTTATAGAGCGCTTTCTCTTTTGAATCGCACTGCACGAATAAAAAAGAAAGGAGGCCAATGAAAAGAATGAGATTTATTTCCCGCATACTTAAAGTATTAAAATACAAAAATAAAAAAGTTTGTAAAAGATAAAAAATAAAATAGAGGGAAGCAGACATAATCCTTCAAATGAACAACAGTCAATTTCTAATCTCAGGCACATCGAAAAAAGCAGGGTTTGAGAGCTCCTCTAAAAGCATTCGGCAGAATGTCTCTCGACACTCTGCCAAACATGTTAACCTTAAATCTAATACTATTATGAAAAAACCACGATGCAAATATAAAAAAGAAATTAAATCTACACAAATTATTTCAATAAAAAATTAAAAAATATTGTTTTTTATCAAATTGTGACTGAAATCAGACAACCGGCAACCCTATTCCTGTTATTTTTCGATATAAATCAAGTGCATAGAGATCGGTCATACCCGATATATAATCGATGATGGATTGAATTTTTCCATACAAGCTCCGAGAATCTGTCTCGTATTGTTCGGGGATTCTATCCAGAAGCAGCGTTGAATAGGCATGATCTGGGTTGCAAATAGCATCGGTAAACACATCAAGCAAATAACCAATAATTTGGTAACCGGCCAATTCAATATCGAGTACATCTTTAGATCGATATATATGCTGCTTTGCAAAATCCGCACATTGATGGTATGCCTTCACAACAACCGGAGAGACATTTTCAATCAGTGTGCCAGCAAATTCTCCCGAAAGAATCTGTTCCTCATTGGCCAGAAACAGTGCGGAGCATTCACTGACCAACAGGCCGATCACCGCAGAACGTAGATAGGCAATCTGCTCGTTCACATCAGACACATAGGACAAGATTGTGACACATCGCTCGCGACTCTCCCCTTCAAAAAAATCGAGCAGCAGTGCTATCGTCTTTTCGGTGGTAAGCAGACGCAACTTATGCGCATCCTCGATATCCATCACCTGGTAACAGATATCGTCTGCAGCCTCAACCAGATAAACCAGCGGATAGCGGACATATTTCAACGGCTGCCGGTTTTGTTGAAGGATACCCAACTCTTCCGCAATCCGACTATAATCTTCCTCCTCTGAGGCGAAGAAACCGAATTTATTTTTCCCTCCACTCAACTCCGAAGAATAGGGATATTTCACGATAGAGGCCAATGTGGAATAGGTCAGTGCAAAACCACCCTTTCGCCTGCCCCTAAACTGGTGCATCAGCAATCGAATAACATTCGCATTCCCTTCAAAGCAGGTGAAATCGCTCCACCGCCCCCCCTCTTGCTCTACATCTTTTTTCAAACGACCCCCCTTCCCCTCGGAAAAGAAAGTGGA
>JAAYFR010000038.1 GCA_012728155.1 Bacteroidales bacterium
GGGAAAAGATATCTCCGAAAGAACTCGAAAGAATTAATATTCGAGATATTGATTTGGTTACCATCATCAAAGATAAAACTGCAATTGAAATTTATAGCGATGAAGGGACAAATGGTGTGATTGAAGTAAGGACAAAATCAGAAAGGACTGGACCTTTAGTTTTTCAAGACGGGAAGAGGGTGCCGTCAGGAAAGCTACGCCATATCCGGCCATGGGAGAGGGTATATTTTGGGATGGAATTTGGTGAAACACTCCCCGATATTTACGGCAAGGGGGAGTACGCGAAATATGGAGTAATCACTGTAAGGACGAAAGAAGAATCCAGGGAGGGTATCGAGAAAAGAGCCGCTTCCGCCAATAAGGGTAGGCCTATCATGAAGAGGTCTGTCATGGACAAGCCTCTTATCAAGAATAGTTATATTAAATAAGAAATATTGCATTATGAACCGTTTTAACTGGACTCCTTTTATCCTCATGATAGTATTGTGCTTCTCTTCATGCAATCAAGAGAAAAAAGAGAGTACAGAGGACTCCATCAAGGAACTCCCTTCCGGCTACAAAACAGGCTGTTCCAGGTAAAGGACGCATTGGAGCGTAGCAAGTTGGAATTCCATGATGTTTTGATCGGGCAAGGATTCAAACTCGACAGCTTAGTATGATTTACACAAATATATTGCGATGAAAGAAAAAATTATTGAATATTTGAAAAGATACATTATCCGAAGGCGATTTCTCTGCAATAATGTTTATTTGGTCATTATACTTTTGGCTATCGTGTCATGTGGCCGGAAAAATGACACAATGCTGGAAGAAGCCCTGAAAGCGGCAGGCGACAACAGGGCTGAATTGGAGGCGGTCCTCACCCATTATGAAGATGACAAACTGAAACTGGAGTCCGCCGGATATCTGATATCCAACATGTCCGGCCTGTACTCCTATGACAAGCGGATTACCGAATTGTGTTCCCCCTTTTATGACCAATACGACTCCATTGCCAAGAAATATGATCACGAAAAAAATATCGAAAGGGGTCGGGAGGTGGACAGCCTCTGGAACCTCTTCAGGAGCGGCAACCCCGGGTTATACAAGTTTCCCGTGCAGGCCGACCTGCGGAATATCACCGCCGGACAGCTTATTGCCGAGATCGACCTGGCATTCGACGCCTGGCAAGGAAATATATATACCCGCGGTGGCTCGTTCGAGGAATTTTGTGAATATATCCTTCCTTACCGGCGTGTGCAAGGACTCCATATTGACGATGCCCGGAAAACGTTTCACGAGAGGCACCGGGGCGATTATTTCACGGCGCCGGGCAGGGATATGATTGACGAGGCCGACTCGTTGCTCTACCGGTACCGCCATATCGACTATTCCAACCGCTGGACCCCGAGAATGCCCGTCCATAGCGCGGCAACCCTTGAACGCGTGCTTCTTGGCACATGCGAGCACCGCTGCTGGTACAACTCCCTGCTGTTCTCGTCACTGGGGATGGCCGTGGCCATTGACTTCGTGCCGGTATGGGGGAACCGGAACAACGGCCATTCATGGAACGTGCTGGTCAGGGATGGCGAATCATACCCCTTTGAGCCATATTGGGATAACGACCGGTGGAAATACAAGAGAATATATAATAATGAAACATTTGACCACATTAATGGGCGGTTCCGTCTGGCCAAGGTCTACAGGCATACCTACCGGGAACACGCGGATGGCCCCGTGGCCGATAAAAAGGTGAAAAGGGCGGATATCCCCAACTTTTTCACCAATACGAGAAAGAAGGATGTCTCGCACGAGTATTTTGAGGTGGTTGACGTGCCGGTCCAATTGAAGGATGTCCCGGAAGACGCCCGTTACGCCTACTTGTGCGTGTCGGCGTATTATCACTGGAGTCCCGTGCAGTGGGGCAGGATTGAAAGGGGTGGCACCGCCGTCTTCCGTGGAATGGGCAAGGACATAGTCTATCTCGCCTGTTACTATGAAAATGGAGAGTTGCTGCCTGCCGGGGAACCCTTCCTGCTGAACCGGGAGGGAAGGGTTGAGACTTTCCGGACGGATACCGGCGATACCGAGGAAATCTGCATCAAGAACTACACGGGTGCCCCCCAACACCAGCGAAATAATCTGAACAACATCAATATAAGGGGGACAACTATCCTGGGCAGCTTGGCTCCGTCATTTTCCGGAAGCGACACCATTGCCATCCTCCCGGACACGATTGAACTCTACAATAAAAGAATCGACTCGAGGAGTGGCGCGCCGGCACGCTACCTGCGCGTGTCGCTTCCCCAGCGGGTGCTTTCCTTCAGCAACCTTGCCTTCTATTGCCGTAACGGAGAGGGAGAGGAGATAAAGATAGAAACCCCGGTGCTTGTCCATCCGCTGGATTCAACCGAAAATGGTGAAATCACAAGCTATATGTTCGACCGGTACATTGCTACCGGTTATCAACGGGAACTGGAGAAGGATTATGTCGATATAGACCTGGGCGGTGAATACGTCATCTCCTCCCTCGGTTATGCGCCCTACCTGTTCTGCGGGTTGAAGGAGGAGGAGGCCTACGAACTGTCCTACTGGGACGGCGGGTGGCAATACCTGGATAGGCGACAGGGAAGCGGCAGGCACCTCATATTTAAAAATGTGCCGAGGGGCGCCCTCCTGCAGTTAAGGTTCCAAGACACCGGCAAACGCCCGGAAACCAGGCCTTTCATCTATCAGGAAAATGAGGTGCGGTGGTATTAGGGGAGGCTATGCGATAATTATAAGAATCTTTGTTTAGAGATTAATATAAATTATAGTTTGTTTGCGTTATATGAGGTTGTATTTACGCAAAATATAAATTATTTATGGGCTATTTTATTCTCCTTTGTAAAAAAATAAAATTGTTTTGCCTATGGGCTGTCATGAAATTAATATCGATTATTCCTTGTAGTTCAGCTTTAATAGCGTTATGAGAAGCATTGTGATAGGCATTGTCTATTGACAAAAAAATAAGGATATGTCGCATAATCCTTGCGAGGATTATTTTAAAACATTTTTTTAAACATTTAAATTTTTTCGACTATGAAGAAGAAATTATTACCGGGCATCGTGACCCTTGCCGTCCTGCTAATCGCGGGATTAGGCATGAAAAGGAGCATGGCTAATTACGGCGATCTTAGCGATGTGGCCTTGCAGAACGTGTTGGCATTGGCCGATGGGGAAGATGGGGGAGAGGGTTGGGATGGTCCTGCTCCTGGAGAATGGGGGGAAAATGCAAAAAAGTGTGGTTCTCTCCCTTTATTGACACCTTTCTCTTTTTTCTGTGACGGACGTCCAGCTTTTGGAATTAATGTTTCATTTGAGTGTGTCTCATCGGGAGATTATTGTGAAGGAACAGTTGGTTATGAATTCAGTTGTGGAGGTGAAAATTTTAAATATACTTCGGTTGACCGGAATCCTTGTAGTTAAAAAAACACTTATCCTTTGATTTCCCTTTGATGATTGAGTCCCCTCTAAAAACCCCATTTTTTAATAAGTCGAAAAAATGAGATATTTCAGATGGGATTTGTTTAAAAAGTTATTTATTATTTCATTTACATTATTTTCAAAACATATCCATTTTTTAATGGAAAGATAGAGTTCTTTTTGACTCGAAAGCGATCTTTTACTTGCTTGCATCACATATTTCAGTATTCTTCTAAAGTTTATCCACCCGCCCCGGGAGTAAGCCCACAGGCGATTGGCAGCAAGTCCTCTGTAGCGTGTCTAGCTGCCATTGTTATGGAATCCTAATTGAAAAATTGTAGCTTCTACATTATTTCGCTTCCATTTCTCCTTAATGGGAACATCCCGCAGGTTTTGTCTTAGTAGAGAAGTTTGGAGATTCTCGGGTGTAAAGTAACGGTAGTTACCATCATCGGTTATGATGCGCCATCTCTTTTCAGGTTTTCCTGTTTGTGAGTCTATCTTTCCGGTTGCTGCTGAATATGCTTTAATAAATGTTTCCGTGTAAGTA
>JAAYFR010000377.1 GCA_012728155.1 Bacteroidales bacterium
CATTAACCCGTGAAAACTGGATCAACTGGGGTCGTGGATGGAATCCGTCAACCCGCCAGAATATCGCCGCCGATGTGGATAAAGGCACCTTCTTCCAAACACAATGGGATCACGCCATTGCTATTGATCCTCCCATGATCTCTGTAGGCGGTTGGAATGAATGGATCGCGTACAAACAACCCTACGACGGAGAGTATATGTTGTGCGATGCGGTAAACAAAGAATATTCCCGGGATATAGAACCGATGGCCGGTGGATATCAGGATGCTTATTATTTGCAACTTATCAGTAATATTCGCCGTTACAAAGGAATCACACAGGAAACAGATGAACAGAACAACCCCAAAACAATCGATATCAACGGGAGTTTATCGCAATGGAACGATGTGCCATATATTATCCGTAATATAGATGAAAAGAACATTGCCAGAGACAACTACGGTAGCTCACAGACAATACGTTACACACAAGATGCACCAGTCGATAAATTGGAAGAGATAAGGGTTGCCCACGATACGAACAACCTATATTTTTATGTAAAAGGAAAGGGAAAATTTACCAATCCACAGAATAAAGAAAACTGGATGAATATTTTAATCGGCATTGGAGGTCCTTCCTTAAAGGGATGGGAATGTTATGACTATATCATTGGAAAAGAAATTGGATCCGGTGAAACCTCTATTGAAAAATTCGGGAATGGATTTAACTCTTCTATCATAGGTAAAGCCAAATTACGGATAAACAATAATGTGATAATATTATCTATACCCAGAGCGACTATTGACCTGATAAATAATCCTATATTCTATTTTAAAGCAGCTATGGGGGTGACAAACCCCGCAGACATCATGAATTACTACCAATCAGGTAGTGTAATGCCAATGGGGCGATTGAGCTATATGTATCAATTGAACTAACGTAATGAAGATCAGTATAGTTTTTTAATTATTAAATCATGAAAACTAAATTATTACTATTTTTTACACTGTTTAGTGTACTGTGCAGTTCTGCTCTCCTTGCAAAGCAGACTCAGCAACTTTCCGTATCGGGTGTTGTAACCGACAAGCTGAATGAGCCACTACCCGGGGTAACTATTCAGATCAAGGGAACAGGACAAGGTACAGTAACAGATATCGACGGAAAGTACAATATAGTTGTACCTTCTGGAAATGCTACTTTAATATTCTCTTTTATCGGTTACCAGACACAGGAAATCTCCGTGGGGCAGAGGCAATCAATTGATGTGATTCTGAATGAAGCCACAACAGAACTGGAAGAGATGGTCGTTGTAGGATATGGACAGCAGAAGAAAGAGAGTGTGGTAGCCGCTTTATCCACCATTTCCGCTGTGGGCTTAAGGCAAACACCGGCATCAAACCTCGGTATCGCATTAGCCGGACGTTTGCCGGGCCTGACCGTATTACAACGTTCAGGTGTCCCGGGAGGTGAAGCAATGGATTTCTATATCAGAGGACGAAGTACAGTCAATGGTCAGGCACCATTGACATTAGTGGACGGAGTAGAGAGAGATTTTCAGGCACTCGATCCTCGTGAAGTAGAGACAATTACCGTGTTGAAAGATGCATCCGCCACTGCGGTATATGGTGTCCGCGGGGCGAATGGAGTTATTATCGTTACTACACGCCGGGGGAAAGCAACCAGTAAACCGGTGATTGACGTCACTACCGAACAATCATGGCAAACTCCTACCCGTTTACCCGAAATGGTTTCTGCCTATGATTATGCATTGCTAAGGAACCAGGTAGAAACACAAAATAATCGACAGCCGATCTATGACGAGTATGCCTTGGAGCGTTATCGTTTGGGAGACAGCCCGGAATTATATCCTGTACGCAATTTTGTCAATGAGTTCATCAGGGATTACTCCCCTATGCAACGGGTGAATGTAAATGTAAATGGAGGTTCTGAAAAGATGCGTTATTTTACCACCGTTGGCTGGCTTCATCAGGAAGGTATATTCAAAACCGAAAAATTCAAGGAATATGATTATGATCCCCAATCTAAGGCCAATAGAGTAAATTTCAGATCGAATTTTGATATTGATCTAAATGATAATCTTGCCATGTTTTTGAACGTAAGCGGTTATATGCAAAAAAAGAATGACCCTGTGGTAGTTCCCCATAACGCCGGATATTTAAACGATGTGAATGCCTATTCTATTGTAATAGGCTCTCTATTACAAACGCCCAACAACTATCACAATGATATTACGCCTGATGGGGAGGTGTTGACAAATAGCCTAAAAGGAGGCAATATCAATAACGTTCCCTATGGAATGTTGAACAGGACAGGCTTTCGAAATACTCAAACCACTCAGGTTACAGCGACTTTAGGAGTAGAACAAAAGCTGGATTTTATCACCAAAGGACTATCTGTAAAAGTAATCGCTTCTTACGACGCTTTTTCAAGTAACCAACAGGTAAGAGAACGTACTTTCCAACTATATGAGGCGAACCAAGATCCGGATAATCCCGAATCTGTGAAATATCAACCCACAGGAACAAACCCCAATAGTACCCTTTCCGACGCTCAGTACCAGAATTCTAACAACTTGTTTAATATTGACGCATCATTAAACTATGCAACAACACTGGGTAAACACAATGTCACCAGCATGTTACTCTTCAATCGTTACCAACGTGTAGTAAATATTGAACTGCCATATAACTACATAGGGTTGGTAGGTCGTGCTACCTATGGCTACGACAACCGTTATCTCGGAGAAATTAATTTCGGGTACAATGGGTCGGAACAATTCGCCCCGGGACATAAAATGGGCTTTTTTCCCTCTTTCTCTTTAGGATGGGTACTGTCTGAAGAAGAATTCATGGAAAACAGCAGCGATTGGCTTACTTTCTTAAAACTTCGCGCATCCTATGGGCAGGTTGGTAATGATAATATGAACGGATCCCGGTTTGCGTTCTTAACCCTTTGGGAAGGAAGCCATGAGTCGCAAATCGGGAATAATGAGCTTGCCTGGGAAAAGGCCAATAA
>JAAYFR010000378.1 GCA_012728155.1 Bacteroidales bacterium
GCAGATTTAAATAAGGATGGAAAAATTACTCCCGGAAACAACACGTTAGACGATCATGGCGACCTGTCTATTATTGGGAACTCAAATCCGCGTTTTAGCTACGGCATTAATCTTGGACTTGACTGGAAGAATTTTGATTTAAGTGTTTTTTGCCAGGGTGTTGGCAAGCGTGATGGGGCTCCGTCCGGTAACATGTTCTATGGAATTTCAGGAGGCATATGGGGAAGTAGCGTGTTCGTTCAACATCTGGATTACTGGAGTCCGGATAATCCGAACGCTTATTATCCAAAGCCCTATTTAGGCACGAATGAACATTCAAAAAACACTCAGACTCAGACTCGTTTTCTGCAAAATGCAGCTTACTTCAGGTTGAAGAGTTTTCAATTTGGATATACACTCCCGGTAGAAAAAAAGATAAAATTCCCAATTGAGAAAATCAGATTTTTTATCACGGGTGAAAACTTATTTACACTAACTAAAATGAATAAAACATTTGATCCTGAAACTGCATTTGTTGGGGCTTACGGATCGGGAAAAGCTTATCCCCTGAGAAGAACTTTTTCGTTTGGATTAAATGTTGATTTATAAAATACAAAAGAATTACAAGTATGAAAAAAATTATATATTTAATAGTATTCTCCTTTACGGTTCTCACAAGTTGTGATTTGGATGATTACCTGAATAAAACACCGCTTGACTCCATTACAGATGTCGATTATTGGAAGTCTGCATCGGACCTGCAGCTATACGTTAATCAATTTTATACGATGCTGCCTCAATTTCCCAGCTGGGGAGGAGGATATCTGTGGGAAGATAACAACAGTGACAATATGGCAAGCCGCTTTTATGATAATCGTTTAGCCGGAACCAACACGATTACGACAAATAACGGAAGTTGGGATTATTCACGAATCAGGAGCATCAATATCATGTTAAACAAATACAAAGAGATGAGTGTTTCCGAGTCTGAAATAGCTCCATATGTGGGTGAGGCATATTTCTTCAGAGCATTTGCGTACTTTAATCTAGTACGACAGTATGGGGATGTTCCGTATGTTTCGCAAGTGCTGACCCCTGATTCAGAAGAACTTTTTGCAGCACGTACCCCCCGTAAAGAGGTTATCGACTACATTCTGGATGATCTTACCCAGGCAATTGAGAAATTACCCTCTAAAGCCGCCTCAACACGTAATCGCATCAATAAGGAGTCCGCTCTTTTATATAAATCGCGAGTGGCTCTTTATGAAGGAACGTGGGAGAAGTATCATCAGGAAACTGTCTTTGGAGTGAAGGGTGGTAATGGACAGGAATATTTGGAAATCGCTGCCGCAGCGGCGAAGCAGCTGATGGACATGAATACGATAGAACTATACTCCACCGGCCATCCCGAAGTTGACTATGCTTCATTGTTTAACCGTGATGACCTAAGCGGTATAGGTGAGGTTTTGCTCACAAGGGATTATAGTATTTCGCTGAGCACAGTACATAATCTTCAACGATATACAACGAGCGGCGCCGGAACGGGATTGACTAAATCGCTAATAGAGAGCTACCTGTGCGAGGACGGAAAGCCTATATCTTTAAGCCCGTTATATAGGGGTGACAAGTCATTGGAAATGGTAGTGGAGAATAGAGATCCACGATTAAGACAAATGATTTATTGGAAAGAAGGAGAACCCAGAAGAACCCAAAACGGAGTTCCAGTACCCGGATATGAATTTACCCGGCCTTATATAGATCAGGGCGGAGAGGGAGGAAATACTACCGGTTACATGTTGAAAAAGGGGCTTGACACCGAATCAAGAGGACAACCGGATCCAAATGCATCGGAAACATCCATGCCTATCTTTCGCTATGCAGAGGTACTTTTAAATTATGCGGAAGCAAAAGCGGAGCTCGGGACTATAACACAAAACGATATAGATTTGACAATAAACAAAATTCGTTCAAGGGCAGGTATGCCGTCTCTAAACTTACACTCCATAGCGAACGATCCTGATTGGCAATTTCCGGAACTTTCACCCATTATTAACGAGGTGCGTAGGGAAAGGAGAATTGAATTGGCTTGTGAAGGATATAGAGGTGATGATCTATTAAGATGGAGAGCGCATCGTTTGATTGTTGGTAAACGTCCTCTTGGTTACTGGTTCGACAAGGACTTCTGGACAGGAGTTCAGGATAGTGAAGATAACTATGTAGATGGAGGCCCTTTGTTAATCCCCGGAAAAGATATTTTTGTGAATGAAGAAGGATACCTCGATCCCTATCAAAAAAACCTGCCAAACGGGTTCGGATTCAAGCCCGAAAGGGATTATTTATATCCGGTTCCTCCTGCACAAATATCACTGAATGGTGAATTGACACAAAACCCAGGTTGGGAGTGAGGTGATAAGGTTTTATCTAATTTATTTAAAAATCTATGAGAATAACGTTGAAAAATAATACATCTTACCTATCTGATTCAGTAAAAAAAACTTTTTTAAATGCAATCATTTTAATATCTGTGATTTGTTTATCTGGTTTTAGCTGCGATAGGAAAGAGATTCAATTTGAATATGTTGACCCTATGGAGAAAGTTCTTGCTGAAAGCAGTTTTTTCCCGGGTTCACAAGAAGCAATTAGTGAAGTGGTACGAGGCGAGCATGCCAGTCTGCAGTTTGTTGTTCGTTCACCCTATACAATAAACAACTTAAGGGTAACGGTTACCCAAGCATCAAATAAAGACAAAC
>JAAYFR010000039.1 GCA_012728155.1 Bacteroidales bacterium
TCGAAATAGATCACCGGATACTTCTCGCGGATCAAGTCGCATTCCCAGATCGGGATGAACACGCCGTTTTTGCAGTCCAACGCACCGTTCTTGAAGGTGATATAGTTGATATCTGCCGCAGTTTCGAGATCGATCTGCATGGAGGAGCCTTCGACCATTTTTCGAAGAGCCACCTGCTTGGTGTGGTTTTTGCTGAGGTTCACGTGAGCCTGAAGCTGATTGAAGGCATTTCTGGCTTCGGGCGTGTCATCGATCTCGGATCGGTTCTTCCAGTACCTAAGTTCCTCTTCGAGGCTTTTTCCGATGAACCGGAGGGTCTGTCCGATCTTTTCTTTGGCAGGCTCCCAGTGGTTTTTCACGTACGCGTACCACTCGCCTTTGTCGGCGGCATAGACGAGAAAGCCGGCAGCCTCTTTTTCGAATCGGAAGGCGTTTCCTTCGTCGTTGAGGGAACTAAGGAGAGCTTCGAAGGAAGGGATCTGCTTTCTGGTCATGATTTTTCTCTCCCAAGGCGGCAGAGAAGCGGGAGCGAAGCACCGAAGGAGGTAGTCTTTTTCCGGGCCTTCTGGTTCGTGGTCGATGATGTGTTCTTTTGCGGCCCGCGTAAGGTCGGAGCCTGTATCGAAGGTGGTGAGGATATCGACGAGGTGGTCGTTTTTATAAAGCCCAAACCGGTAGGAGGTCATGTCTAAGTTGATTCCGGGGTGGTCGGGCGTAAGTTGTTCAGAGATCGTTTCGTGGTGCTTTACGGTGTAAGGCATCGGGAGGGGTGTTTGCTCTAGAATCAAACTAGCTCATCTCTCCTTCCGTCAGTTTTGTAATTCTTATCAGTGATATCATTGATACACTAGATTATTGGATGACAGAGTATTTATACTTTAAGTCCGATATATGTATCTGAGTATTATGACAGAAGAAAAAAACGATGAACAGATCCTGATCCGGGTTCCAAAGAGCCTAAAAGTGCAGTTGGAATCGGCAGCGCGCGTAGAATCAATGACGATCCAGGATTGGGTACGTAATGCAATAATGAATAGGATCAGTCTGCTGAATGTGTGTCCGAACTGTGATACGGTGAATTCACGGGATGCTAAGTTCTGTAATCAGTGCGGAGCGAGTCTGAAGGATAGCAAGAGGTCGATGTATTTCGCGTGGATGAAGGATGTTTTGAAGGAGGAGTTGGAGGAGGGCGGGGATCTTGACGCGGTTCTGGCGTATCTGGATGATCCGGCAGGGGAGCAGGCGAAGCTGGAGAAGAAGGGGAAGTCGATTGTGCGGACGGAGGAGAGGAAGAAAGTATAGAAATCTCTTTCAAATAATTTGATTTCAGTGAAAAGACACGTGTGCGTTCATAAAACACACGCGTGTGTTTAATCGTGCATTTGAACTATACCCTTTTTTATTTTTTAAAAAAATACGAGCTAATATAGCTTGTAATCCAATTTTAATATGAATTTGAGACATTGAAAATGGTATGCTAAATGTATTTTTGGTGTGTATTTTTGTGCGTTCTTTTTGCGTAAGAGCATAGAGTATATTTTTGGGATAGGCTTTATTAATCATGCATATAAATATACTAACAATTGACTATTTAATTCGAAAGAGATGATTTAATGGATTATATTGGTAAAAAAGAAAGCCTGACTATAGAATTAAAAAGTGACGACCCGAAATTATCCGATAATAATATAGTGGAGGTGGTGGTTGGTTTTGCCAATATGGAGGGAGGCGAACTATACATCGGTGTCGAGGACGATGGTCAAATAACCGGTATTCATAAAGATCACAATAATCCCTATTCCTTGGGTGCACTGATTTCCAATAAAACAGTCCCTCCAGTTTCTGTCAGAATAGATATTATTGGTGAGCTAAACCCGTATGTAA
>JAAYFR010000379.1 GCA_012728155.1 Bacteroidales bacterium
CATGCTTTGCCTTTTAAACAAACCGGATCAAGATCATCATCAGCGGAAGAAAAATCCACTAAACTTTCAAGTACCTGCTGTCTATCGTGCGTGAATTCGCCTGACTTTATCACTAAATTTTTCCGTATTCATTAATTCGCTGAAGATGAATATATTGCAATTTTCGCGACTCCTTTTTGGGTGTCGCAAAGAAAAATCAGCTAAATTTGCAGCATGTATGTACGCAAAAAACCAAATAGATCAGGAAGTACAAGCGTAGTGATTGTTGAAAAGCGCAACGGCAAGAGTCATTACCTCAAAACCATTGGTGTGAGTTCAGATCCCGTAGAAATTGATAATCTCTATTTACAGGGTAAAAGATGGGTCGCAGAACAGACAGGTGGACGAGATATGTTCTTAGAGCAAGTACGCCAGGAAGAGGAAAAGCTTGTTGTAGAAGGACTCTTAAATAAAATAGAGCACATTTTGATCAATGGTACCCAGTTGATCTTAAATCCTGTATATCAGAATATCGGTTTTGATAAAATAAATGATAATGTGCTAAAACATTTAGTTGTATCACGCATCTGTCAACCGCAGAGTAAAGTTGCCACCTCGGATTATTTAAAGTCATATTTTGACGAGGATGTTGATTTGAACAAAATCTATCGTTATTTAGACAAATTATCCGACACTCAAAAAGACAAAATACAAGAAATTAGTGTCAATCACACTAAGAGAGTTCTTGGAGGTAATATAGGAGTAGTTTTCTACGATGTAACAACACTTTACTTTGAAACAGATGAGGATGATGAATTACGAAAGAAAGGCTGGTCAAAAGACGGCAAGCATTCCCAACCACAAGTAGTTCTTGGACTTTTAGTAAGTAAAAGAGGCTACCCGTTGGCTTACTCAATACATGAAGGCAACAAATATGAAGGCCACACCATGTTACCTGTTGTCAGAGACTTTGTTTCAAAATTTAATTTGGAAGACTTCATCGTTGTTGCCGATTCTGGTCTAATGAACGCTGAAAACATCAAAGAATTAGAAAAGAACAACTATAAATACATCATTGGTGCAAGAATAAAAAGTGAAAACCAAGTTGTCAGAGAATGGATTTTGTCTCAGGATAAAGTTGAAGGCAGTTTTTATGATTTTCAAAAAACAGAACAACAAAGGTTGATTCTGGGATATACTGAACAACGTGCCAGAAAAGATGCCAATAATCGTGAGAAAGGCATCAAGCGACTTGAAAAGGAGTATAAAAGTGGCTCAATTACAAAAGATAAAATCAACAAAAGAGGATATAATAAATTTTTGAAACTGGCTGACAATATAAGTGTTGAGATTGATTATACAAAGATAGCAGAAGATGCAAAATGGGATGGATTAAAAGGGTATGTCACCAACACAAAATTATTGGGTAGCGAAGTTTATCAGCAATACAGCGAACTGTGGCAGGTGGAGAGAGCATTCCGGGTTACCAAAGGTGTTCTTGATCTACGACCGATGTTCCATTTTACAAAGAAACGTATTGAAGCCCATGTTTGTATATGTTTCGTAGCCTACAAAGTCTATAAAGAACTGGAACGCTCTCTCAAAAACAATGGAATAAAAATGAGTGTGGATAAAGTTCTATCTATTGCCAAAACAATAACGACAATTAAAGTGAAATTGCAAGAGAGCAATGAGACAATCACCAAAACTATGCTAATAACAGACAAACATAAGTCTATCTCCAAGCTGTTTGAAAGCGACTTTTGGAGTGAATCTTAAAAAGGTGTCGCATTGACGAACTCAGGAATAGAAGGAACCGAACAGTTCAATTACCGGAATGTAGAAAATGATATTGAACCGATTTTTTCCTCGTTCAATATAGCATTAGACAGGATAAATCAATATGGTGTATAGTTTACTTGTTACGATGGACCATCCGCTCGCTGATGAATTTGCCTTGAATTTTAACGAGATGATTAGAGCTGATGGAGGAAGAGGAATTTTCCCACATGATGTTAACATCGAGCCTACCTGTTTTTTTATTTTCTATAAAAACATTTACCAGCAGGTAAAAAATCACTTCGCGAGGATATTCCATTCTCGCACGAAAAACAGAATTGCAACCACCGAAGAGGACTTTCTCAGCTTGATATTTTAGTGTAGCGGTACAATACAACTGGTGCATTACTTCATCCATTCCACGAAATCCAGTTTTATTAATTCCCATGCTTTGCCTTTTAAACAAACCGGATCAAGATCATCATCAGCGGAAGAAAAATCCACTAAACTTTCAAGTACCTGCTGTCTATCGTGCGTGAATTCGAATCTCGTTCTATGAAATTCCAGCATTTCAGAAATAGAGTAAATACTCATCAGTTC
>JAAYFR010000380.1 GCA_012728155.1 Bacteroidales bacterium
AAACCATATCCATCCCCGGCTAAATAACGATCTAAACGGAATAGTTACACAATTAATAATTATGCGAAACTTTATATGGCTCTCTTTCCTTTTCGTCTCCCTACTGGCAAATGGCCAAAACATCGGAGATCTATTCAAATCGATGCCGTCGTCACTTCTTCCGGGAGTGTCGGAGGGCACTAAAACCATGCTATTGGTCGATTCAGGAGAGACAACCGTCCCTTATGCCTTGGGTGAAATCAGAAAGTATGGCCAAAGCAATGACTATTTAAAGATAGAAACATCAGACGTGGGCACTACCCAACTGAAATTGCTGCCCATTTCACAAGACTCTTCAATCATATGCATCATTAAAACCGTTTGTGCGAAAGCCTGTGACAGTCACATCTCTTTCTATACAACCGGATGGGAGAAAATAGAAGATAGCACACTCCTGCCGGAAGTCTCAGCAGAAATTTTCTTCGATTCTTCCAAAAAAGAGATGGAAAATTATAAATATGCCCTATCTTTGCACCACATTTATCCGGTCTCGGCAGGGTGCAATGAAAGCAATAATGATTTAACGCTGACATTCAACTACAAACCGCTTTTGACCGACGATCAGATAGCAGAAGTAGCCCCTTTTTTGAAAAGTGATTCCGTCATCTTGAAATGGGATAGCGGGAGATTCAAATAGTAAGGTAATCCTGCGCCCGTAGTTCAATGGATAGAATATCGGATTCCGGTTCCGACGATGTGGGTTCGATTCCCGCCGGGCGTACTAAAAACCGCAGTAGATTAGTTGATCTACAGCGGTTTTACTTTTTACAGGGCGCCAAAGAAAACGTTTTATCCCCTACAACAAATCGGATTAAAAAACGGACAATCCCCTTACTGCCTGATAATAACCGATGTCATTGTCAGTGAGCCGGCTAAGGCCTGATCGTTGAAAAATTCGATATCGTCTTTCTTCTCCTGCAAGGATAGCGCGTAGAGCAGGGGAATGTAGTGATCGGGAGTTGGAATGGCAAGCTTCGCCGCCTTGCTTAGTGACGGATAATCAATCAGCGCCCGATGGTCGGCAGATCGGATTTTTCTTTTAAAAATATCGTTCATTTCCAAAGCCCAGTCATAGCCGTAAGGTTCGTTGAATCCTTCTATGGATTTCACGTGGATCAACCGCAGGTTATGCACCATATTGCCACTGCCTACAATAAGCACTCCCCTTCTGCGCAGAAAGGCCAGCTCTTTTGCCAGATCGTAATGGTATTGCATTCCCCGGGTGTAGTCGATACTCAATTCCAATACGGGTATATCGGCTGCGGGGTAGATATGCCGCAATATACTCCAGCTTCCATGATCCAGTCCCCAGTCGCTGTTTAATTCCACAGGAGAGTGTTTTATTTCCTCTTGAATGGTCGCTGCCAATGCCGGATTGCCGGGAGCAGGATACTGCACTTCAAACAGTTCGCACGGAAATCCACCGAAATCATGAATAGTTTCCGGACCGGACATCGCCGTAACAAACGTGCCATCGGTTTCCCAATGCGCCGAAATACAGAGGATGGCAGATGGGCGGGGCAGCTCTTCTCCTATTTGCCTCCATTTCCTGGAGAAAATATTATCCTCTATTGCGTTCATCGGACTGCCGTGACCCACAAAAAGCACCGGCATGACCGGTGTGCTTTTCGCTTTATCCACAAGATTTCTCAAATTATTCATCATCCGGATTTCTGATCACCTGATCAGGCATTTTTCGCAACCAATATTATGGTTATTTCCATGGCGTCGTTGATAAAAGCATCCTTCAGGTCTTTAAAGATATTTTTTGAGCCGTAGTTTACACCCCATTGTGTGCGGTCGATTGTAAATGTTGCTGTTTTAGCGGTATAAGTATCACCATCTTTAGAGATTGTCGCGTCAAAAGAGATATTCTTTACTGCTTCTTTTAATTCCAGGTTACCGCTGATCTTATGCGTATACCCACTTCCCGAAAGTTCTTCCACACCGGTAATGGTAAACTTTCCTTCCGGATATTTTTCCACATCAAAAAAGTCCGCGCTCTTCAGGTGTCCTTCCAACTGTTCTTTCCCTTTTCCGGCTTCAAGATCTTCTACGTGAATAGCGTTCATATCAATCACGAATGTGCCTGATTTCAGTTCGCCGCCATCGATATAGAGTTCGCCTGATTTGAGACTCAAGAGACCGTAATGACTACCGCCGGGTTTAAATCCTTTCCAGTTAATGGTTGAAGCACTCAGGTCGACAACCAGGTTATGCCTTTCGGCAGCTGCCACTTCCTTAGCCGCGGATGCCTCCGTTTTATTTCCTAAACTTTTACCACCACACGCGGATACCACTACAATAAGGGCCAATGCTATAAAGTAATTATACACTTTCATATTC
>JAAYFR010000381.1 GCA_012728155.1 Bacteroidales bacterium
GGGCATGGGCAAGAGAATATTCATATACCACGTTTTTAAAATCTATCTTTTTTGATCCGTTTTGGATTTGAGGAGTAGCTGTCAATTCTATGCCTAGTACAGGCTTAAGATCATTTATAGTTTCAAAACCTCTATCCGCACGGTAATGATGGCTCTCATCCATGAAAACACAAAGATCAGGAAGATCCTTCATATAATCGAAATAAGACTGCCCGAGAACCTCGTTCAGCCTTCTCATCCTGCCTGATTCAGAATTGAGTTTTGAAATATTGAATATATTGATCATAATTTCCGGATCAAACAACGTTGTTTGCGTACGAAGGTTTCTGAATTCTTCGTAATTATCACCGTCGATGATTCGTGGCGAATAGATAAATCTGTCAAGTCCACGGAATACGTACTTAGGATTGGTCGGGTTGCCTAGATCTTCCTTGAGTTTCTTGTAAATTGTGAGGTTGGGTGCCATGACGAAAAAGTTTTTAACACCCTTTTCATAATTGAGGTACGCTATGAGCGCACCCATAAGCCTTGTTTTTCCTATGCCAGTGGCAAGCGCAAAACAGACTGACGGAAAAGTTCTTTCAAATGAAGAAAGTGTTGGAAATAATTCTTGAATTCTTATAAGTTCCTCATTTAGGTTCGGGGTCTTCGATAGAGAGAGCATCTCACATATCTGCTGAAATATCTCTAGGCTCTCTCTCTGTGGTGGTCGGAGAGCCAATCTGTTGTTAATGTACTTCGCATTATTGTTTAGCATCGTCGCATTCCTCCACATTGAATTCGGGTGGATCAACGATATTCAAATCATAATTATCAACCCCGTACTCACATTTTCTAAGTACTGACTGTGGTATTTTTTTTACATCGATATTTTCATATCTTTTGTTTAATCCAAGATCGAAAGCAGGGGCACAGATAAGTAATCTCTCCTGTTCTGTAAGTTCACGTGCAATGGTATCTACATGTTCTGCAGACAGGTATTGACTCGTAACATATATATAGCTGTTATCGAGACTTTTACCCTGTTTCCAGAAAACTTCTGTATCTGGTGCATAATAAAAACCATGAAGCTTTACTACAGCTGCAACCAACATCTGAGAGTTATATTTGTCATTAAATACCGGCTGACCATATTTGTCTGTAACTATTAGAGTCGGAGCAAGCTCGTAGAACTTAAAACCACTGCCGCCCTCCCATGAAACTGTTTTTGAAATTCCACCTTGTTCTCCATCAACAACGGCTTTTAAACGAGGAATACAGTGCGTATAGCAGTGATCTCCCAGCTCTATTCCAATCCATCTCCGTCCCATCTTATGCGCAACGGCAGCAGTTGTTCCCGAACCAAGGAAACTGTCAAGCACTAGGTCTTTTTCGTTGGATCCTAGCGTTAAAATACGCTCAATAAGACGTTCTGGTTTTGGGGTTGTAAACACAGAATGTGAATTAAACGCAACAACTTCTTTTCGTGCATCTTGGTTATGACCTACATCTTTATATTTCCATAATGTCATTGCGGTCATTCCTTTTTTTACATCAGTAAGAAAACGTTTTATTCGAGGAACATTATCTCCATTTGAACCAAACCAGATTCTATTGTCTAAAACAAGCTCTTTAAATTTCTCTTTTGAATATCTCCAACAGTAACCAGCAGGAGGATTAACAACCCTTCCACTTGGCGTTGTTATTGGATAGTCTGTGCTGGCGTTGTAAGTTTTTACTGAAACGTCTCCCGAAGTCCAAAGTCCTCGTGGATCATAATCTGGGTTTTTATAACGGTTATTCATTTCTTCAGTGCGGGGCAGTAAATTAGGCCTCCAGATTTCCTTGTTTTTTGCGTAGACCAAGACGAAATCATGACTATCGGAAAGCCATTTCGCATCGTTTTGTGGCGAGAATTTTTTTTCCCAAATAACTGTGTTAATAAAATTGCGGCGACCGAATATCTCATCACATAAAACCTTGAGGTAATGACCTTCGTCATCATCTATACTTATCCAGATACTTCCATCGTCACTTAATAAACTTCGTAATATCTTGAGGCGAGGAACCATCAGAGAAAGCCAGGTCGAATGTTCGAGGTTATCATTGTAATGTTCAAAAGCTGCGCCCGTATTATAAGGTGGATCAATATATATGCATTTAACTTTTCCCGTGAATTCCTGTTCAAGTGCTTTTAATGCTAACAGGTTGTCTCCATGAATAAGCATGTTGGCTGAAACTGAATCGCCATAATCTCTCGATGAGTCATGTAAAAGGATTCTTGGTTCTACCTGTGGCTCATTTTCCTTACCTATCCATGTTAATTCAAGTTTCTGCATCTTATTTTCCTCCATATGCTAAACAATTTCGAATGAAATGGACATGATATTTTCTAAAAATGCTGCACCATCAAGCTTTGCACGGATTTCGTCCTGAAGATGCTCGTTCTGCGCATCTATTTCGTCTTCGCGATCGTATATCTCCCTCCGAAGCCTTTTTCTTTTTTCTTCAAGACGGATGACTTCTTCTTTCATCTCAAGCATTTCAGCCAAGGATTTATCGGCGCTTGCCTTGAAAAGATGTTTTTTTTCAGTAATTTCTTTACTTAAATCCTTCAATTCACGTTGTAATCCTTCTTTGAGGTCTTCGCTAAAGGCGTCAAGCTTTGCACTTTCAGCAAGGAAATATTCCTTATTTGTTTGTTCAATCTCAGCTTTACGCTTTTGTGTATTGAGCTGTCGCAATCCTTCCAATTCAGAGTTATTTTCGCCCACTTTACCGATAATAGTGGCTGGAAGTTCCATAATTCGGTCAATCATGTCATCATCGATTTGAGTCCCATCTTCAGTGACGACTGAAAAGATCAAGTGTTCCTCTTTGCCAAAACCATCGTATATTAACTTGTCCACGGAAATATTACCCTTAAGATTTTGGCGCGTTTCCAGAAAGCTTATACGATGTTCCTGAGAGCTTGTATGGTTAAAACGAATCGTAACAGGTGAGAGTTTTTCTTCCATAGCTCCCAAAAGCCATTTCTGACACATAGGTTCGTCACGCCTCAA
>JAAYFR010000465.1 GCA_012728155.1 Bacteroidales bacterium
AAGCATAAGTTGCTGGTGGAATATGATACAGGCGATGTAAACGACACCCATGCTCTGGCATCCATGGCTATACAAACCAAAGAATTACTTGGAGTAGAGAGCATGATGGTACTCGCTGACAAGGGATATCATACCGGAGAGGAGTTAGAGCAATGTCATATAAATGACATCATCACATTCGTTTCTCCCAAGGCTCCTTTGTATATACCGGTTGAAAACCATACCAAATTTCAGTTGAAAACCATACCACTTATCAATGCTTATCTTCACTCATTTTTCACAAATGAGAGAAGAATAAAAAATGATAAGTATGAATACAAAACAGAAGATCATTCTTCACAAGTACCTCGATGGTTATTCAGAACGCAGGATAGCCCGGGAATTAAAGATAAACAGGGAAACTGTTCGTCGTTACCTGGCTGAATATGATAGAGCCAGGGAAAATCAAACCAATTCATCAGAACCAGATGAAGCTTTAATTGATGAGATTGTTAAAATCCCTAAATATGATAGCAGTAATCGGGGTAATAAAAAGTTCATCAATGAGATAAGTCAGGAAGTTGATCGATTGTTGCAAGCCAATGAAGAGAAGCGTAGCCGGGGTCTTCATAAGCAGGTGATGAAAAAGATCGATATTTTAGAACATTTGCATGAACTGGGTTACGACATTGGATACACAACGGTATGTAATCACATTAACAGAAAACTGGACAGGAGAGATGAAGCCTTTATTCGTCAGGTATATAATCCGGGAGATGTATGTGAGTTTGATTGGGGTGAAGTTAAGCTGGAAATTGGGGGAAAATTGCAAATACTATACATGGCTGTATTCACACCCGCGCTGAGCAATTATCGTTATGCGATACTCTTTCACCGGCAGGATACTGCTTCGTTTTTGCAGGCCCATGTTCTATTCTTTGAACATGTTGGTGGTGTTTTTAAAACCATGGTTTACGATAACATGCGGGTTGCCATACGCAAGTTTGTAGGTCCATCGGAAAAACAGCCCACGGAAGCCTTACTAAAGTTGTCCACCTATTACCAATTTCATTTTCGTTTTTGTAATGTCGCCAGTGGCAATGAAAAAGGACATGTTGAGCGTAGTGTTGAGTTTGTAAGAAGAAAAGCTTTCAGTAACTACGATCGTTTCCCAACACTTGAAGCGGCCAATGACAGGTTATCAGGTACCTGTAACCGGATAAACACTCGTTTCAACCGGGATAATCGGGGTAAAAGATCCATTGATCTACTGGAAGTTGAGAGAAAGCAATTGGCCCCAGTGCCCCCCAGCTTTGACTGTGGCCAGATGGAGCAGTGCAAGGTGGATAAATATTCCGTAATCACCTATGCCACCAACCGATATAGTGTGCCGGATCATCTGGTAGGTAAGATGGTGGATATTAAAGTATATCCGGAAGAGTTACACTGTTACTATGAGAATCGGAAGATATGCCGGCATGAACGCCAATACACCCGTCAAGGGTGGTACATCAACCTGGACCATTACCTCTACACACTAAAGCGAAAACCAGGTGCACTGTCCGGTTCACAGGCACTGGCATCAGCGCCGGATAAGGTGAAGCATATTTTCAGTGAATATTTTGCGGATACTCCAAAGGATTTTGTAGATCTATTGATTTTTCTGCAAGATCATGATTATGGTTTTGACAGGGCTATTGAGGCCATTAACAGGCTCAAACAAATTAGCGTGCGTGATATCTCTCTGGATAAGATTAAAGCGCTGTGTATGCAGAAGAACGAAGTTTATGCACCAGTGCTGAATGACGATGATCAGATATTACAGCAATCACGCGCACAGCTTGAAGAATTAAGTTTATTACTGAATTATTAAAAACAAAACACAATGATACCGACCAATACAAAAGAAAAAATAACAGCTTATACCAAAGAACTAAGACTGCCAGCTATCCGGAATAATTACACGACTCATGCCCGGCAGGCTCTTAAGGATAAATCCGGCTATGAAGATTACCTGTTGGCACTTTTGGAAGATGAATTTGCAACCAGGATCAAGAACCGTAAAAGTGCCAGAATCCGTCAGGCTGACTTCCCCTACAAGAAATACCTGCAGGATCTTCATCGAGAGGAACTTCCAAAAAATGCCCAATCAAAAATAGATACACTGGAAAGTCTTGAGTTCATCAAACAGGGACAAAATGTAATATTAGCCGGCAACCCTGGAACAGGTAAAACACATTTATCTATAGGGCTGGGGATAAAAGCATGTATGGAGGATTACAGGGTGTTCTTTACCACTGTACCCCGTTTAATTACACAAATACGCGAGAGTAGATCCCAAAAAACTTTGCGCACCCTGGAAAGTAGGTTTGAGAAATTTGATCTGGTCATATGTGATGAATTTGGGTACATATCCTTTGATAAGGAGGGAGCAGAGATGCTTTTCAGTCACCTGTCGCTAAGGGCAGGAAGAAAATCAACAATCATTACTACAAATCTGTCTTTTGACCGATGGAGTGAAATTTTTGGTGATCCGGTATTGACTGCTGCCATGGTTGACAGGTTAACTCATAAAGCTCATATTATCAATATGAATGGAATGTCTTATCGTGCAAAAGAAACAAAGAAATGGTTAAACGGTTGATATACTTCATGTTAAAAGCATTAAGGCGGTCACGAGCTCCGGCTTTCAGCGCACAGGAGAGCGCGCTCTCCTGTGCATTGAAACAACGTTCTTTTAACAATGAAAAAAAAACATTAACCTTGCATTGATAAGTGGTATACTTTTGAAGTGAAATAGTGGTATGGTTTTCAAGTGAAGGAAACATTCAGAATATGCAGATAGAGTCATCCTTAAAGGAGGAACATCACTCTCAAAAGTATTCAGGCGTATTGACAGGTTTTCTGAAGATGTAGATCTGGCGATTCTTAAAACTGAAGGACAAACAGAGACCCAGATCCGGATCTTGATCAGAAAGGTTGAGAAGGATCTTAC
>JAAYFR010000382.1 GCA_012728155.1 Bacteroidales bacterium
TCCTCTATGGCAATCACCTGACCCTGAAAATTAATGTTGATTACTCTCTTCATATGATTTTTCTATTCTGATTGATTTTCATGTGATTCATTCCCACTCCGCGTGAGATTCTCAACTCCCATTGCCAATTCATTCCATGTGACCTGTAAGAGAATATAAAACTTATCACCCTTCTCTGTCAAATGGAAATATTTGCGTGGAGGGCCCGAACTACTCTCTACCCATCGATAAGCGAGTATGCCGGCATTTTTTAAGCGGTTGAGGAGGGGATAAAGTGTCCCCTCTAAAAGCTGCAATCCGGCACCCCTCATCTCGTCGATAATATCTCCGGGATAGGCTTCGCCCCTCTTGATGATGGAAAGAATACAATATTCCAGTACCCCTTTTCGCATCTGGCTTTGCGTATTTTCAATATTCATCTCTGTATCATTTAACACCACAAAAATAATCAATGCAAAGTATTATGCAATACAAAGTACTAAAAATCTCTTTGAAATTAAATATATTTAACATCAAAATGATTAAATGTGCTATAAATGAGTCGATTTGAAGTCTGATTCTTACTATTTTTGTAGATTAATAGGGTGCACTGCTCAATCATGGGGTCACCACTACTTCCCGATAACTCGGGACAGGTTGTCCCAATTTATCGGGATTATCGTTAATTGTCCCTACTTGTTGGGTTCATCAAATCATCAAATCAAATATTATGTCGCTTCAAGGGAAACATATTCTATTAGGAATTAGTGGGAGTATCGCAGCCTATAAATCGGCTACTCTCACCCGTTTGCTAATAAAAAAAGGGGCAGAAGTACAAATAGTAATCACTCAGGCCGGGAAGGAATTTATTACCCCGGTAACACTTTCAGCCCTGTCAGGACGTCCGGTAATCAGCCAGTTCTTTGCCTCCGACGATGGCACCTGGCACAGTCATGTCGACTTGGGGTTATGGGCCGATGCGATGATCGTAGCGCCTGCCACTGCTTCCACCATTGGCAAGATGGCCAATGGGATTGCCGACAATATGCTGGTCACCACCTACCTGTCGATGAAAGCAGCCGTTTTTGTAGCACCGGCCATGGATCTCGATATGTACAAACATATCTCCACCCAGCGCAATATAGAAAGGTTGAAAAGTGACGGGGTACGGATCATAGATCCTACCGAAGGAGAGTTGGCCAGCCACCTAGAAGGGAAAGGCAGGATGGAAGAGCCGGAGAATATAGTAGCAATTCTGGAACAATTCTTTGCCAGCGGTAATGATCTCGAAAAAAAGAAAATCATGATTACTGCCGGTCCGACTTATGAACGGATCGATCCGGTACGATTTATCGGCAATTTCTCTTCCGGGAAGATGGGGTTTGCCTTGGCAGAGGAGAGTGCTTCACGGGGAGCGGAAGTAACCTTAATCACAGGTCCTACCGCACTGTCTACCTCGCATCCCAATATAGTGAGGGTGGATGTGGAGTCGGCCATCGAGATGCATGCAGCCGCATTAAAGATTTTCCCGCTGATGGATGTAGCGATCCTTTCGGCAGCCGTAGCCGATTATCGTCCGGAGCAGGTAGCCGATGAAAAGATAAAACGTTCGGGAAAGGAAAATCTCACACTCTCGCTTGTCTCCAATCCCGATATTGCCGCTTCACTTGGAGAAATAAAAAAACCGGAGCAATTGACCATTGGATTTGCTCTGGAGACAAGCAACGAAGAGATCAATGCAATAAAGAAAATAGAGAACAAGCACTTCGATTATATTGTGCTCAATTCTCTCAATGATCAGGGGGCCGGTTTTGCACATGACACAAACAAGGTGACGATCCTTTCCCGTGACGGTAAAAAGAGATCATTCCCATTAAAATCAAAAAGGGAAGTGGCAAAAGATATTATTGATACGGCTTTAAAACCATCGACAATCGACAATGAATGGTTATATTTATAAATCTATACGTACAATCTGAAATTTAAACGATCTTGGCTCTTGGGACTTGTTCCTATGTTAAAATATCAATTTTCACTATCTATTCTGAATGCGACAACTTATATTATTCCTCTTTCTTAGCAGTACTCTCCTCTCCTATTCACAGCAGTATAGAAATCCTGTCACCATTCCGCCGGCACTCAGTGCCAACTTCGGCGAGTTAAGGAGTAACCATTTTCATTCAGGGGTCGACTTCAAGACGCAGCAGGTAGTCGATAAGCCCATCGTTGCCATTGAAGAGGGTTATGTGTCGCGCATCAGTGTCTCTCCCGGCGGCTACGGGTTAGCACTCTATATCGATCATCCTTCCACGGGACACACCAGTGTTTACGGCCATCTCAACAGTTTCTCCAAAGAGATTGCGGATTGGGTAAAAGAACAACAATACCTGCAGGAACGATTCAGCATCACCCTCTATCCCGAACCGGGAATGTTTCCTGTGGAAAAAGGGAAACAGATTGCCTTAAGTGGGAATACCGGCAGTTCGGGTGGTCCTCATCTCCATTTTGAGATACGCGACAGCCAGACTGAAGAGCCGCTGGATGTATTGGAATTTATTGCCAAGATCCCCGACACTCGCAAACCCGATTTGCAGGGGATCGCTTTTTATCCTGTGGCAGAAAAGGGGGTGATCAATGGCAGCGGACATCCGGTTAAGCTCAATATTGCCAAAGATAAAGCGGGCAATCCGTTGGCATTGTCGAAAGATATAGAGGCGTGGGGGCGAATCGGCGTGGCAGTGAA
>JAAYFR010000383.1 GCA_012728155.1 Bacteroidales bacterium
GAAGAGAAGAGAGACGAGCGCTATTCTTCTCCTATCGGTAGATAGGGAAGAGAGCATAGGAATTCCAATCCTTTTTTTCACATTATAATTGTTTAATTATTTCCTTGAAAAAGTTAATTCTAAATTGTCTATGATCTCATTAATTCTATTTACAGTAGTTTCTGTAACCTGCGACGAGGGATCCTTTTTCATTAGTCTCGTATAGTTTTTTTTGATCATCATATCCTCTCCCGTATATTCGGGCATATTCAGCTTACGGTCACTGGCTTCCTGTGTCTCAAAAAACGACTTGTCCATATAGCTGAAGTCCCAGATCGTGAGTCTACATTTCCCTTTTTCATAGTTCAGCTTCAAGCTATAAGTGGCATAAATAGCAAAAAGCTGAGCTATATTGGAGTCGACTTCGAAGTAGTCGGTTATCCTGCAGACGGTTGAATCTCTGTTGCTGGCAAGGAACAAACCGGAGTAAGGTTCCAATTTGCCATTCAAATAAGCAACCGATCTTTTCATGAACTCTACCTTGTCGAGGTCATACTCAAAAATAACCGAAAAAACTACTTCTCCATTTACTACAGGGATTGAATCTTTTGAAAAATTGAGATTCTTCTGTGCATATCCACCAATAGGGGATAAAAACAGAAACAACAAAAAAAGTTTAAAAACTAAACCTTTATTTGTTAGAGCGATTGAGATATTACGCATAAGCATGTCATCTGATTCAGTTGATTGATAATTGTTTAAGCAGTTTAACTGTATGAGGAAATCTATACCTCCTTTTCAAAGACCGTATCGGTTTGTTCCAGTTCACTTTCTTCGCTATTCACAAATGTCAATATCTAAAGATGACTTTAAACTATAGACTAATTATGAACGGAAGCTATAGTCGATAAGTTATCATACTAATTCAATCTTAATTAGGTCGTCAACTTCTATTCCTTCATGGACAAACCGGGCAACTGTGTAGACTTCATTGTTATTCCCTACCGCGATTGAGTTCACATAGGTGGGGAAGTTGCCATCTTCATAAAAAATGGGCCCATGATCTTCATATTTTCTCTCCGGGATATTGTATGTTACCAGGTGGAGGTATTCCAATCCTTTGGGTGCACCCATATTGATTTTGTCCACGCCCGCCACTCTTTTTCCATCTCTGTAGATCGGAGCGCCGGTAAGATAATAAATAATTCCATCTTTAATTTTAAATCCTAAGTAGCCATAGCTGAATTGGTCGAACATCCCACTTTTTTTGGAAGGTGCGGAAGTGATACGATCCACGATCTCTATTTTTTTATTTTGCGGATCAAAAGAGAAAAGATAACCTGAATTTCCATGTACACCATACGCTTTGTTTTCGGCGTCATACCATTGTATCTTTCTCCAGTTGTATCCCATGCTTCCGGCATCTTTTGGATCGAATTTCCCAAAGTAATCGAGACGCAGATTTACCTCTTCCAATTTTTTGATCACCAATGTGGCGGGATCGTAATAGTATATATCGCCTTCTGAGGTTGAATAGTATACATACCCTGTATTGGGGTCAACCACTAAAGAACGGCATAACACTCTATAGTCGTCCCCTCTTTTTCCTCTTTCTCCAAATCCGCTGATTAAACCGGCGTTGGTCAATATATTTTTGTTGATATCGTAATGGTAAAAATAACCGGAAGGCCAAGAGATGGCATAGAGATGCATTCTGTCTGTATCCATCGTCATGCTTAACACTCCTTCGTCGGGGATAATTGCCAAGTCTTCTATCTCTTTCGTATTTAAATCGTAAGACAAGAAATGTCCTCCCGGGTATAGCTTATACCCTTCCGGAGCATTCACAGGAAGTTGCTGTGCTCCATCAATCATTTCATAGTATCCTATGTGTGTTCCAAAATAGAGCTTTCCATTCACTTCGTAAAACTCTGTATGGCTTTTCCCTTGTGAGATATAGTTTTGATCTTTCTCTCCAACCACTTCAGACAAATCGGCAATAAATTCTGTCTGGTCTGAATCCGGGTTGTATTTATGTAATTGTGCAGCAACATCATGTTTCCCTGAGCATAATACATAATAGATGTTGCCATCACTTGCTTCGGAGATCGCATTATAAGTTTCATGTGCCTCTTCAAATCCCGAGAAATACCTTTTTGCAATGTTTTTTTTGTTCATTTCACTCATTTTGTTAGTTTATAATAATATTTATTTTTCTAATAAGTTCTTATATCCGTTTATAATTACCGGTTCGATCTGTTTATCCCATTTTGCCGGTAATCCATAGACTCTTTGTGAGGTGTCTCCCTCATATCCTCCTTCATCAATTACCGCTGCTGAAGGAATATAAGCGACAATATCGTTGGTATAGGCCATCACAAAAGAATCTTCTCCATAGAGTTCCTTCAGTTGGATAGCATAAGAGATCAGCACCTCCCCTCCCATGATAAAGAGGGATTGATTTCCTATCTTCCAGTACTGAATGGGATAGGGGTAGCTCTTTATAAATGAGCCGTTCTTCTTGTAATCATCGATCATCCCTTTGGCCCACCGTGCTTCGTAGCCATTTCCTTTCGAGATCTCTTCCAGTTGGTTTATTGGTAGTGGAGTTCCGAGTGGGAGATCAATCTCGTCATACTTATTCAGCAACTTACTCTCTTGGAGATCCATTTTTCCCGAGAGAACAGCCTCCACCGATGCTGCCAGTTGTTTTCCGTATTGTATGGCCAGGGGAATAGAGCGCCGCGGTAAAGGGTTTTGGTCTGCACCTGCCCCCTGGAAGAACATCGCTGTTGTTCCGGGGTATAGCTTTTCCAGCTCTATTTGGGCAAATCCCGGGTAGTCGCCAGATAACTGGTTGATGGAGAGGGTGGTTGGGTGACATGCATAACCAAAGACTATGGCGATCAGACTGCTGTCCTCCCCTTCCACTTTTATCACGGGTACGGCATAGTCGTTCGGCCCATTCAATCCGGTAGAGGGTGTCAGCTCTCCCTCTTTGTTGTTGCGTCGGTTTACCTGAAAACGGGCGGTTCCATTTTTCGTGTAGATATTGGCCGGCTGCATATTTTTCAAGGACTCTCCGGTTAACTCGAGCAGCATCGTTTCCAGTTGCGCGGTATATCGGTCAACCTGTTTCCAGTCGGCTGCTTCCATCGGATAGATATACTTCAGCGCTCTGGACACGACTGGTCCTGAATGGGTATGTGAGCAGTTTAAAGCAATTTTTGAGTTGTCAAGTCCATATTTTCGTTCAATTTTCACCCTCAGCTGGTCAGAGAAATCTTTTGGAATTCCCAACAAGTCCATCGTAATCAATATGGATTTGTTTCCCTCTGCATCTTCCAATGCAAGTGCTTTTGCCCAGAGGTCATGTAATTTCCCCTCTGAGGGGGAGATCCTGCTTGCATAGCCTGCCATCCATACCGGGGAAGAGGGAGTGATATTTTTCCGGGCAACTCCCACCTTCCATGTGTCATGGCTGGCGGCAGTCTGTCCGAAAGTGAAGAGTACTCCTCCAAGGAACAGAATGGTGACAACAAATCGATTATATATTCTCATTTTGGTTGTAATGGCTGTTATTTTTTTAATTTCTTGGCTATCTTGTCGGCATTAGCCTGTATCTTTTCAATGGCGTTGGCAATATTATCCATCGATGATTTATTGGCAAGGAATAGGCTTTGGCTAAGCCATATCGACTCCTCATTACAGATACGGTCATTCATCGGACACTGATTCTTCTCAATGAATTTTTGGTAATCTAAATCTTCTTTGTCGTATACTTTCCGATACAATGTAGATTCGAAAGCTGCCTTGATAAATGGCTGGGTATGCAGTGGCACATATCCGGAAGAGCAGGGCACTCCTTCTGCCCGCAATGATTCTAAGAACTGACCTCGTGTCAACCCCTTGAATTTATCTTTGTCAAATAACAACGGGTATAAGTGATAAACAGCCTTTGTGGTTTCGGGATATAGGGTGGCGGGTGCAATGCCGGGAATATCCTTTACTCTTTTCGATAAATATTGCGCATTTTCCCATCTGGTGTCGGTCTCTTTCTCCAGGTTTGTCAGTTGCACCAATCCGATAGCAGCCTGATACTCGGTGAACCTTGTCTTTGTCCCTATTCTTATTCCACCTCCGCCTACAGCACCCACCTGGGTTCCGTAGGGAAGACCTAAGTTATGGTAGGAAAAACATTGATCCATAAACTCTTCGTTATCACTGGTAATTGCACCTCCTTCGCCAATTGGCATGGTCTTAGAGGTTTGGAAACTGAAGCATCCCGCATTGCCAATGGATCCGACTCTTTTGCCGTTCACTTCCGCCAGATGCGCCTGACAGGCATCTTCAATGACTATCAGGTTGTGTTTCTTGGCTATCGCCATGATCCGGGTCATGTCGGCAGGGATTCCCAGGATATGCACCGGGATGATGGCTTTGGTCTTTGATGTGATTTTAGCCTCGATCTTTGACGGGTCTA
>JAAYFR010000384.1 GCA_012728155.1 Bacteroidales bacterium
GAGGTGTCGCGTAGCCACAAGGTGATAGCGCATCCCTCCGGTATGGTGACCCTTACGGGCGGAAAATGGACCAGTTACCGCAAAATGGCAGAAGACGCCGTTGACAAAGCTATTGAGGTGCACAATCTCAACAGGGAGAAGTGTAAGAGCTACGATCTTTCCATTCACGGAAATATGGATAAGAAAGATGTGGACCGTTCCAATCATCTTTATGTATATGGTGCCGATATTCCCGCCATCAAAAAGCTGGAGGCCGAAAAAGTGGAATATGCCGAGAAACTGCATCCCAAGTACGATTACACCGTGGCGGAAGTAGTTTGGGGGGTGCGTGAAGAGATGGCGATGAACTTGGAAGATATCTTGGCGCGCCGGGTCCGCCTTCTGTTCCTCGATGCCCGTGTGGCGATAGAGTGTGCTCCGAAAGTGGCCGCAATCATGGCACAGGAGCTGGGCAAAGACAAAGCGTGGGAAGAGGCTGAAGTGAATGGCTTTGTCAGCTTGGCGAAAAATTATCTGTTGGAATAAATTTTATATCATGTGACTTTTCACATCACCTTATTAGACTAATGAGCTTATGGGAGAGAAATACATTTTGGCGTTAGATGCAGGTACAACCAGCTCGCGGGCAATTGTTTTCAATCATAAAGGCGAAATATGCGCCACCGGACAGAAAGAGTTCACCCAGATTTTCCCACAAAGCGGATGGGTGGAGCACGATCCGTACGAAATATGGTCGTCGCAAGCGTCGGTTATCGCCGAAGCCATCACCAAGATTGGTATCAACGGCACCCATATTGCAGCCATTGGCATCACGAACCAGCGCGAAACCACCCTCGTTTGGGATCGGAAAACCGGTGAGCCGGTTTATAATGCCATTGTCTGGCAGGATCGCCGGACATCGGGTTATTGCGATCATTTGAAGAACGAGGGGTTGATCCCTTTTATCCGGAAAAAAACCGGCTTGGTTATCGATGCCTATTTCAGCGCCACCAAAATAAAATGGATCCTGGATAACGTGTCAGGCGCGAGGGAGAAGGCCAACCGGGGCGAACTTGCTTTCGGGACGGTAGATACCTGGCTGGTGTGGCAACTCACCCGAGGTGAACAATACATCACGGATGTGTCGAACGCTTCGCGAACCATGCTCTTCAATATCCACACTATGGAGTGGGACGATGATTTGCTGAAACTTTTCGACATTCCGGCAAGCATGCTTCCCGAAGTGCGCGATTCGAGCAGCCTGTATGGACATACCAAGAGTACCATTTTCGCATCGAAAGTACCCATCGCAGGCATTGCGGGCGATCAGCAAGCTGCCCTTTTCGGGCAACTGTGTACTGAACCGGGCATGGTGAAAAATACGTACGGAACCGGTTGTTTTATCCTGATGAATACCGGAAACCGACCGGTCATCTCCAAAAATAATTTGATCTCGACGGTGGCATGGAAAATCGGTGACGAAATCACTTATGCCCTTGAAGGCAGCATTTTTATCGGTGGCGCCATTGTGCAATGGCTGCGTGACGGGTTAAAAATTATCAAATCATCGGCCGAAATAGAAGCACTGGCGAGTGAAGTGCCCGATAGTGGCGATGTCTATTTCGTTCCTGCACTCACCGGATTAGGGGCGCCCTATTGGGATCAGTATGCCCGCGGAACCATCGTAGGTATTTCACGTGGTACCACTGGCGCACATATTGCCCGCGCCGCATTGGAAGGCATCGCATTTCTTACCGGCGACGTCATCAATGCCATGGCGCTCGATGCAGAAACCGGATTGAAAGAGCTGCGGGTGGACGGTGGAGCATCGCGCAACAATTTGCTGATGCAATTCCAGGCCGATCTCTTGTCTAAAAAAGTCATCCGCACGAAAGTTACCGAAACCACCGCATTGGGAGCAGCATACCTAGCGGGATTGGCAGTGGGGTTCTGGAAAAATATCGATGAATTAAAACAACAGTGGAGCATTGAACATGTCTTTGAACCTGGACAGTTTGATATGCAAATCGAAAAAAAGAAATGGCAACAAGCTATCTATAAAGCTCAATCGTGGATACGATAAATAAACACAATAGACTATGTCTCAGGATCTATTATTCGAATTTATAGGCACAGCCGTGCTTATTCTGTTGGGTGACGGCGTGGTGGCCAATGTGCTGCTGAAAGGGACAAAAGGTCATGGCAGCGGGTGGGTAGTTATCTCTATCGCGTGGGGACTGGCTGTTTTTGTGGGTGCATTCATCTCCGGACCCTATTCCGGTGCACATCTCAATCCCGCACTGACCATTGGACTGGCGTTGGCGGGGCAGTTTTCGGGGAATATTGCCGGATATATTGTTGCCCAAATTCTGGGAGGGATGGTGGGAGCAATGCTGGTATATATCTTCTACAAACCTCATTTCGATGTGGAAGAAAATCAGGATACCAAACTGGCCGTTTTTTGTACCATTCCCGCCATCCGCAACTATTTCTACAATTTCTTGAGCGAGGTAATCGGTACCTTCCTGTTGGTTTTCGGTGTCCTGCTTGCGGTGAAGGAGGGAACGGGATTCGATGGTCCGTTTCCGGTGAGTTTGCTCATCATTGCCATCGGCATGAGTTTGGGCGGTACAACGGGATATGCCATCAATCCCGCCCGGGATTTGGGACCGCGAATCGCGCACTTCATCCTTCCCATAAAAGGAAAACGAAACAGCGATTGGGCCTATTCGTGGGTTCCGGTGGTAGGACCGATTGTGGGCGGGATGCTTGCGGCAGGATTCTATTTCGTGGTAATTTGACTGCCTTGTGA